>CAKKST010000437.1 GCA_919903585.1 Nitrospiria bacterium
TTAATAGAGGGGAAAGTTTCCCCCTTTGAAAAAGGGGGATTAAGGGGGATTTTAAGAATTAACATTATAAAAATGCAAAATTAATGACACATTACTATGAGTTATCTCAACTCTTCAATAAGTTTTTTAGTCAGCTCTATTGCCTTTGGGTGCCGCATGATCAATAAATTGGCACCTGCCATAATCATGCCAGCAGCAGTCATTGCCTCCCAGATGATTCCCCTCTCCTCAAGAGAGCCCCACTCAGGAAGCTCTGCCTCTGCTGCAATCGTTTCTTTTGTCTTCCATACATTCTTGCCAATATCGCAAACCAGCGGCGGCTGCATTGCAGCATCATTCTGCTGAAGCGCAGCAAGCCTTATCCTCTCCATAACAGAATAGGTATATTCAAGGCCGTAGCCGAGCGCAGAGGACATCGGGTCTGTCAGTATCCTCTCCTTTACAAAGCCCATCTGTGTAAGGAGTATATTCAACTGCTTTGCAAGATTTACATCAAGCTGGGACATGGCAATGAGCTTATGATTGTTTGCCATTGCCACTGCTGCGATGGTCTTGTAATTCTCCTCCTGCGCCTTGCCTATAATGCAGTTTTTGCCCTTTGCTGCCTCTGATACTGCCTTTAAGACCTGCGTGTCTTTTTCTATGTGCTCACTGCCGAGGATTATAATGGGAACAGTTACGGCATTTAATACAGCGCTTACAACCTTAGCCGCATCCTCAGGTTTTGTGTCCTTCTGGTCCGGGTGAGTGCTTATCAATCTAAATGCCACTGCATCTGCCTTAAGCTCATCCTGACAATACCTTGCCCATGATACAGGATCACCGCTCACCTTTTCATAAACCTTTTTTACACCCACTGGCCAGTCATCTGGCGGCATATCCTGAATCTCAATTGCAATGGCAGGCCTATTTGGCATCTCGCCTTCAAAGGAAATGAACGGAAGCGTGCTTTCGCCCCCTACCTTGATTGCCTTATCACCAATGCCGAGCTCTACATCATAGACCTTTCCAGTATAATTTTCTTTTGGTATCGTAAAAGCCATGTTCTCCTCCTGAATTTCCCCTCACCCTATCCCTCTCCCACGAGGGGAGAGGGAATTTCCCCTCCCTTGATGGGAGGGGATAAAGGGGAGGGGAAAAAATTTTTATCTTCTACATTTCCAGATACGAATGTGCATACATGGTATTCTGTAACAGTATATCTGTTGTCTTTACAGTGGCCATCATCTCTTTATCTGTTGGATCAATAATTGCTGCTGTAAGCCCTTCGTATATTAACAATGTTAAGAATGTCCTGTTTATTAGTCCTCTTAGTTCCTTTGGCGCGCCATTTGATATATTGCTCAGACCAACAACAGTCTTCATTGGCGGATCATTAAGCTCCTTAAAGAGCCTAATTGCCCTTATTGACTCAAAACACTTATCCTGTGAAAATGCAACAGGAAGTATCAATGGATCAAGATATATGTCCTCCATTGGTACGCCGAGCTCTGCTGCCTTTGCCATGATCTCTGCTGCAATAGCGCACCTCTCCTCTGCCTGTGGAGGGATTCCCTGCTTGGTTAAGGTAAGGCCGATGATCTGGGCATTATACTTTGCTGCAAGGGGCATCATATTATTCAGCCTCTCCTCCTCGCCTGATGCAGAGTTTATTATTGGCCTCCCCCACTGATTATTATGCGCCTTTAATCCTGCCTCCATTGCCTTTGGATTTGTTGTGTCAAGGCACAATGGCGCTTGGGCAGCCTCCTGAAGGGCCTTTACACCCCAAGCCATCAGCTCCTCGCCGCCCTCATCTGCGGGGCCTATGCTAAGGTCAAGATAATTTGCGCCTGTCTTTAACTGTGCAAGGGCAAGCTCCTGTAAGGGCTTCTTGTCCCGCTTCTCCATTGCCTCCCTGACCTTTTTGGCGATTATGCTTATACGCTCACCTATAATTATCATTCCCTTTAGTCTCCTTATTAATCTTTCATTTTGAACTTTAAATTATAAACCATATCCCCCTCTTGATGTCCGCGGCCGCACCTTTATATTCTGCAGGGGATTCAGAAAAACCACCTTTCTTGTTAAGGCATTAATCAGCCTTTCTGCATCATCCTTTGACAATGTCCCTTTCTCGCTTCCAACCCTTACAGTATGCCTTCCAAGCTCTGTAAAGAGTCTGAACATCTGCGGCAGACTCTTGCGCATCTCGTCAATATGCATCTCAACAACAGATACATCACCCCTTGCAAACGGCCCTGTCAATGCCCCGGGTACGCCAAGCTTCTCAATATTGCTGATAGTCCCTTTGATTAAGGGCAGCAACGCCTGAAGCGCTGTCTCCTTTGGTATGCCCACTGCTTCGTAAATCTTTAAGCCGAGATCAATAATTGCCACAAGATAGTTGGATACAACCACTGCGCCTGCATGATACATAGCCTTGTTTTTAAGCGGTATGAGAAACTCCTTGCCGCCCAAGTCCCTTGCAATCTTCTTTGCATCTGTAACAGCATCCTTATCACCCTCAATGCCGATAAAGGCGCCCTGCATCCTGAATACAGCCTCTTTTGGATCAGCAAAGCTCTGAAGCGGATGAATGGAGACTGTCTTTGCGCCCGATGTCTTTGCACTGCTTAATATGGTTGAGGGGAGCGCCCCGCTCATATGCACGACAATTGTGTTCCTCTTAAAACCGCCCCCATCAGCAATCTTATTGCACACATCCTCTATTGCCTTATCAGGGGTAGTGATAAACACAATATCCGCAGCCTTTGCAGCAGAGACAGGATCCTTGAAAACCGTGCCATTGCCTATAAAGGCTGCTGCCCTTTTTGCTGATTCAGGGCGCCTGCTTGCTATCCCGGCAATCTTATAACCTTTATTTCTTAGTATGTATCCTACAGCACTTCCAACAACACCAGCGCCAATTATTGCAACCCTTTTTTTATTACTCTTTATAGCCTTCATAGCATACCTCCCCTCCCATCACTGTAGGGGTTCAAAATTTTGAACCCCTACTCAGGGAATATCTAAATTGTTAAAGATGTCATATGCTGCCTTTACTGCCTTTGAATCTACTGGCAGCGCAATAAGCGGTTTTCCTTCCATATCATATTTCGTGATATTCTCATCCAGCGGAATCACGCCGGCAAGAGGCATATTATCTGCCTCTATCGTCTTCTGAAAATCAGGGTCAAGAGTCCCATCCGCTGTCCTGTTTACAATCAGGGCTAATCGTTTAATCCTGAGTTTTAATTCCCTCACAAGCTCAAAGACCCTCTCTGCGGCCTTTAGTCCCCGCACAGTCGGATCACTCACAACAATAAGCAAATCCGTATCCTGCGTTGTCCTTCTGCTCAAATGCTCAAGGCCAGCCTCATTATCCATCACAACATAGGGATATCTGTCAGAGAGGTGGTCAGTGTACTTCCTTATAATATGATTCGCTGCACAATAACATCCAGGGCCCTCAGGCCTTCCCATAACAAGCAGGTCAAAGCCCTTTGCCTCAACAAGCGCCTGATTTACCCTGAACTCAAAATACTCATCAAGGGACATGCCAGCAGGCCTTCCGCCAGCGGTCTCTGATGCCTCCTCACGGATATGGCCAACAGTCTCTGTAGCCTTAACGCCAAGAACCTCATTCAGATTTGCATTAGCATCTGCATCAACTGCAAGTATCGGCCCTTTTTTCCTTTCAAGGAGGTATTTAACCAAAAAGCCAGCTATGCTGGTCTTTCCTGTTCCTCCCTTTCCTGCTAATGCAATTGAAAAACCCATAATTTTAAAATTTCAAATCTGAAATCGTAATGGGTAAAGCGTAATGCGTAATGCGTAATCGGGTTTTTTAATTTTGCTTACTCATCACTCATTACACATCACTCATCACGGTTTTGTAACCCCGAACTTTTCCCTTACCTCTTTTATCTTACCGCAGTACATCTCGCCTTCAGGGCATGGGGCATACAGGCAGCCCGGACCCGCCTTTTCAAAGATATCCGGTGCAGCCTTCTTTGCCTCCTGAAGCATCTGAAAGGCCATCTCCCTTATCTCCCACTGCGCCCTCTCACAGCAGCGAACATTAAAGAAATGGAGCAGTTCACGCGCATTCATTGTTACAATTATCTTTGTCTCTGCTGCATTTGGAAGGACAAACCGAGCATCCTGATTTGCCGCCTCACCAGTAATCCCTTTTTCGTTCAGCTTCTCTATAAGAAGGTCATAGGTCTTCTGTGCGTCAGCCATAAATCTTTCAAAGGCCATCCTTGCATCATCATCTTTAGCTATAGATGGTGGAATCACATAATCAAATGTTAATTCCTGCCCCTTGCCCCTTGCCCCTTGCCCCTTTACCGATACATATCTCTGCGACTGCTGGCTGTAGGATGCGAGCCTGTGCCTTACGAGCTGATGCGAGCACGCCCGCGATATCCCTTCAATACCGAATGTAAAAGAGATGTGCTCAACAGGGCTCATATGCCCCATCTTCACAAGTCTTTTTATAAACTCCTTCTGATCCTTTGCCTCTATCTTTTCCTTTAATGACTCCACATCTGACGGGCTGTAACAGAGCTTGGCAGCCATTGCCACCACTGCCTCTGGCTCCGGAGTGTATCTTAAAAGAACAACCTTTAGTTTAGCCTCGCCCATTTAAAATTATGTTGACTATGTTTATTATGTTGATTCAACCAACTACGCTACCTTGTCCTGTTTTAGCTTTGCCATTATTGCCTTAAAGCCCATCATTACATTTTCTTCTACAAGTCTTGCTGCAAGCCCTGCATCCCTCTTTTCAAAGGCCTTAATAATCTTCTCGTGCTGTGCAACCGCCTCTTTAAAGCGGCCTTCAATTGTAAAGGAGAGCAATCTTAATCTGTGAATCTGCTCTATAAGGCTGCAATTCAATTGATAGAGTCGCTCATTCCCGCTTGCACGCAGAAAAAAGTCATGGAACTGATTGTGCGCCTTGAAAAACCTGTTTACATCATGTTTGTCTGCCAGTTCAGAAAGGTAGCGGTTTATCTCCTTTAATTTCCCAATATCCTTCTTTTCAAAATTGTGTGTTGCAAGCCTCGCAGAAAGACCCTCCATTGTTGCCTTTATCTCGTATATCTCTGTAACATCCTTAATAGAGATATCCCTGACTACAGCGCCCCTTCTCGGAATAACACGAAGGAAGCCCTCTGTCTCAAGCAGTCTTATTGCCTCGCGCAGGGGCGTCCTGCTGGTCCCGAGCTCTGCGGCAAGCCTTGTCTCGCAGATGCGCTCACCCGGCTTGAGCTTGCCCTTGGCAATCATGTCCCTTATAGAATCCGCAACCCACTCCCTTAATAAGGGGTGCTCATGTGTTTTTTGAGCTTCAACCAAATGTATAGCCATATAATTAGTTTTAATAATATTATTAGCAGTTTGTATATAATCTTGCCCAGCTAATCAAGCAGAGTAGAATTGTATACAGTATACAGAAGATTGTCAAGGATTTTTTGTGAGCCTGATAGAAAAATAGAGGAACAGATGTGGTGGTCCCAACGGGATTCGAACCCGTGTTACCGGCGTGAGAGGCCAGTGTCCTGGACCACTAGACGATGGGACCAAAAAAAGACATGGTTTTGTTTAAAAGTGGTTATGTAACATACAATATTTCAATTCCCTGTGTCAACAGGTTTTTCAGCCTTGCCTTACCCCCTTTTTCTATTTGACATTTAGCCTTATCCTGTGTTAAAAACAGACAAATTCTTTAAAATTAAGGACAGGTTAGGCAATGCATGACTTTGTTTACAAGGATGACGAGCTTTATTGCGAGGATGCGCCGATAGCAAGGATTGCAGAGGAGGTTGGCACACCCTTTTATCTTTACAGCCATAATACATTAAAGAACCATTTTAGAAATTTTGATGCAGCCTTTGCTGCAATACCGCATATTATCTGCTTTGCTGTAAAGGCAAATCCAAATATTGCTATATTAAGGCTCTTTGCAAATGAGGGCGGCGGCGCTGATATTGTATCAGGCGGGGAGCTATTCCGCGCACTAAAGGCAGGGATGCCACCAGAAAAGATTGTATACGCAGGTGTGGGAAAAACAGAAGCAGAGATACATTCTGCCTTGCATGCCAATATCCTGATGTTCAATGTGGAGTCTACTGATGAGCTGATAAAGATAGATGAGATAGCAGGACGTATTGGCATTAAGGCGAGGATCGCCCTGCGAGTAAATCCAGATGTAGATCCAAAGACGCATCCTTATATATCAACAGGGTTAAAGGAAAATAAATTTGGCATACCAATTGAGACAGCATTAGAGAATTATCAGGCTGCAATGAGGCTGTCTAATGTTGAGGTGCTTGGGATACATAAGCATATCGGCTCTCAGTTGACAGAGGTCGCGCCCTTTGTTGATGCATTGGAAAGGATACTGCTTCTTGCAGATGACCTGACAAAGGATGGGATAAATATAAAGTATGTAGATGTTGGCGGCGGACTTGGCATTACATATAAGGACGAAGAGCCGCCAGCGCCTGCTGAGCTTGCAAATGCTATTGTGCCTTTGATTAAGGGCAGAAGGCAGGGCTATACCCTGATACTTGAGCCGGGTCGGGTGCTTACTGGGAATGCAGGGATACTTGTAACGCGAGTGCTTTATATGAAAAAGAGCGGGAGAAGAAATTTTGTGATTACTGATGCAGGGATGAATGATCTGATAAGGCCGAGCCTTTATAATGCCTATCACAATATCATCCCTGTACATAAAAAGGATGCCAAGGCGATTAAGGCAGATATAGTCGGCCCGATATGCGAATCAGGCGACTTTCTCGGCAAGGATAGAAAAATAAGCTGTAAGCAGGGCGATCTGCTTGCTGTGATGAGCGCAGGCGCCTATGGCTCATCTATGTCATCAAATTATAATTCGCGGCCATTGGTTGTAGAGGCATTGGTAAAGGGTAAGGATTATTTTGTTATAAGAAAGAGGCAGGACTATACGGATATGCTTATAAAAGAGGAGGTGCCATCATTCTTACTATAAAAAAGAAAATACCTTTTAATAAGCTCTCTGGCACAGGCAATGACTTTATTATTATTGATAACAGGGCTGGCATCCTTGATGCAGATAATATTAAGGACTTTGTAGTAAGGGTTTGCATGAGGCGATTTTCTGTTGGCGCTGATGGCCTGATCCTGATAGAGAATTCGGATAAGGCAAATTTTAAGTGGCGCTTTTTCAATGCCGATGGGAGTGAGGCAGATATGTGCGGCAATGGTAGCCGCTGTGCAGCGAGATTTGCCTATGTAAATAAGATAGCCCCAAAGCAGATGTCCTTTGAAACAAGGGCAGGGATAATCAGGGCAGAGTTAAAGGGAAAGAATGTAAGGGTTCAGCTTACGCAGCCAAAGGATTTGAGGCTTGATTTTATGATTCCTATTGACGGAAAAAGTTCTGAGGCCTGCAGTTTAAATACTGGTGTGCCTCATGTAGTTTATTTTATAAAGGATTTGGATAATGCTGATGTGCTTAATCTTGGAAGGAAGACACGGCACCATGAGATGTTTCAGCCAGCAGGGACAAATGCAAATTTTGTAAAGATAGCCGGCAAACATAAATTAAAGATTAGGACCTATGAGCGCGGCGTTGAAGATGAGACGCTTGCCTGCGGCACAGGCTCTGTTGCAGCAGCGCTGATTGCTGGCGCTAAGGGGCTTATTGCATCACCTGTTACTGTATTAACAAAAAGCGGAATGACACTGAAGGTATATTTTGACTGGGATGG
>CAKKST010000438.1 GCA_919903585.1 Nitrospiria bacterium
TTAGCCATTTGCCTTTAGCCTTTAGTATATCGCCCTTTACAAATCTGTATCTTTTGTCCTTTTCTATATCTGATAGATTCTCAAGGTTTCCTGCATAGGTGAGCTTGTCAAGGTTTATTATCTTATAATTTTTATGATGCTTTAAGATGTATCTGATAAAATTGGAGCCAATAAAACCTGCGCCGCCTGTAATCAGCAGTATCACCTTTAGCCGTCCTTTCTCTTCCAGTCGTAAGGTATTTCTTTTGAATCAGGCGGAATACGGTATTCATCAGGTGAATTGGGATTATACGGCTCTGTAGAACAGTTGATTACAATCGCCTCTGCCTCGCTTATGCACTTAAAGCCGTGGTATACATTAGCAGGTATCTGCAAAAGTATAGGATTATGCTCGCCCATAAAGAACTCGTTAACCTCGCCGTGAGTTGCTGAATCTTTTCTGTTGTCATATAGGACGACCTTCATCATCCCTTTTACAACAACAAAGTTGTCTATCTGTTTTTTATGATAGTGCCATGCCTTTACAACACCGGGATATGCAGTTGTCATATAAACCTGGCCAAACTTTATAAAAAGCTCGTCATCAGAGCGGAGCATCTCCATCAGCTTTCCACGCTCATCAGGAATAACCTTTAATTTTTTAATCTTCACGCCGTTAATCATAATTTCCCCTTTCTTTTCAAAAGTCTACATTACATAATGCCCGTTGTCAAGACCGATTAGAGTTATACACCCCCCACCCCCCTTTAATTCCCCCATTAGTAAGGGGGGACACAGAGGGGTTAAAGGGGGAGGAATGGGTGGGGGGTCTGGCGCTAAAAGATTGACAACCTTTAAAATTTCGTATAGAATATATGAACAATTGTTCAATTATTAACCTTTAACAAAGGAGGCGCAGCTATGATGAACTGGGGTAATGGCTTTGGTGGTTGGTGGGGTCCATTTTTCGGGCCATTTTTTATGATTATTTTCTGGGTATTAATAATTGTAGGCATAGTATATCTTGTAAAACTCCTTGCTGGACAGGGGGGCGGGGCAGAAGAAAAAAGGGAGACACCACTTGATATCTTGAAAAAGAGATATGCAAAGGGTGAGATAGACAAAAAGGAGTTTGAGAAAAAAAAGAAGGATTTAATGGAGTAATTACCATTTCTGTCATTCCCGTGAAGACGGGAATCTAATTCCTTTTCTGGATTCCCGCTCAAAAACGCTGCGGGAATGACACCAAAAATGTAAAGAACTGTTACGGACAGAACATTCGTATGACTACATTGAACTTAATATTTACAAAATCCCCCTGTTTCCCCCTTTTTCAAAGGGGGAAACTTTCCCCTCTATTAAGAGGGGACAAAGGGGTGTGTTCCCCTCTTTAGCAAAGAGGGGTCTTATCCCTCCCTTTGGAAAAGGGAGGTTAGGAGGGATTTTACAAATATGTTTTTACAATTAATAAGACTATTAGTAAGTTCACCTTTATTAAAGGGAGATATAGAAAGGAATAATAAATGTCAAACAATGAAACAACATGCGAATTGAATATTGCTGGCATGGACTGCGCCTCCTGTGCAGGCAAGATTGAAAAGGGATTAAAAAGCATTAATGGCGTCAAGGATGTATCTGTGAATTTTGGCGCTGGGAAGGCAAAGGTCAGTTTTAACCCTGCTTCAGTTAATCTTGAGAAGATTAAAAAAGGTATCGAGTCGCTCGGATACAAGGTTAAGGAGAAAGATAAAAAAGACGAAGAAGGAGTGAACAGCCGCCTTGATATTATCCGTATGATTACAGTCGGTATTCTTATTATTATTGGCTGGGGCGATCTCATCGGCAGCATCAGGGGATATAATATTGCATCCACTGCTGCCATGCTGATAGCCGGCTATCCTCTGGTAAAAAAGGCCGTCATTGACATAAAGGTAAAGGCAATAACTGCTGATGTCTTTATGGCATTGGGCGCTGTTGCTGCTGCTGCAATCGGCGATTTCCTTGCCTCTGCTGTTATTGCCTTTTTTATGCTCATTGCAGAGTATCTTGATAAACTGACAATGGACAAGGCAAGGAAGGCATTGGATGAGCTGATAAAGCTCTCGCCAAAGAGCGCGAGGATTGTTAAAGATGGAATGGAAATAGAGATAGCTATTGAGGAGATAAAAAAAGGTGATATCGTCATCGTGAGGCCGGGTGAAAGGATACCTGTTGATGGAAGGATAGTTGAAGGCTCGTCCTTTGTCAATCAGGCGACAATAACAGGCGAGTCCATGCCTGTTGAAAAGAAGATTGGCAATGAGGTCTATTCAGCAACAATAAATGAAGCAGGGCTTTTGAAGATAAAGGCAACCCATGTTGGAAATGACACCACACTCGCAAAGATAATCCACCTTGTAGAAGAGGCAGAATCTGCAAAGGCGCCTGTGCAGAAGATTGCAGACAAATTTGCTGCCTATTTTACGCCTGCAATTCTGATAATTGCAGGGCTGACATTTTTAATAAGCTGGAATATTACTTATGCTATTGCTGTTATTGTTGTTGCCTGCCCCTGCACAGTTGCTGTTGCAACACCCCTTGCTGTTGTTGCAGGAACAGGAAAGGCAGCAAGAAAGGGCATCATTATAAAAGGCGGGTTATACTTAGAGGCGCTGGCAAAGAT
Organism: Nitrospiria bacterium; assembly: GCA_919903585.1. GTDB lineage: Bacteria > Nitrospirota > CAKKRA01 > 9FT-COMBO-42-15 > 9FT-COMBO-42-15 > JACPZJ01. Next base: position 2,642 of record CAKKST010000438.1, read on the forward strand.
TGATACTGTTGTAATGGACAAAACAGGGACAATAACAATCGGCGAGCCGAGGATTACAGACATAAAGGCATTTGCAGAGCATAATGAAGATGAAATACTGACAATGGCTGCTGCTGTAGAGCGGTATTCTGAACATCCGCTATCAAAGGCAATCATAAAGAAGGCTGAGGAACAAGGGCTTCAAATACCCGAGCCTGAAGAATTTCAGGTAATACCCGGAAGAGGTGTAAGGGCAAGGTATAATGGCACATCTGTGCTCCTTGGAAGCAGGGAGCTTTTGAAAGAGGGAAGGATTAATTTAAGTCATGAGATAGAAAACTATATGAAGGCAAGAGAGAAAGAAGGAAAGACAGCCCTCCTGATTGCCCATGACAGTGATGTGTGCGGTGTGATTGCAGTTGCAGATGTTGTGAGAAAGGAGAGTGTAGAGGCTATTACTGAGATTAGAGAGGCAGGGATAAAGGATATTATTATGCTGACAGGGGATAACTGGCGCACAGCAAGGGCAATAGCAAATCAGGTGGGAATTGAAAATGTAGAGGCAGAGCTTATGCCTGATGATAAGGTGAAAAAGATTCAGGAACTGCTTTCAAAGGGTAAAAAGGTTGCCATGGTTGGAGATGGTATCAATGATGCCCCTGCCCTTGCCATGGCAGATGTTGGTATTGCAATGGGTGTTGCAGGGACAGATGTTGCCATAGAGGCCGCTGATGTAGCCTTAATGAGAGACGACTGGAGACAGATACCCGAGGCAATAAAAATAGGAAGAAAGACCTTCAGTGTAATAAAGCAGAACCTTGCAATTGGTATATTATTTAATATTATCGGCGTCAGCCTTGCTGCAACAGGCATATTAACACCTGCCATGGCAGCAGTAGCCCATGTATTGCCTGATGTGGTGGTGTTTGCGAATTCTGCAAGATTGATAAGGTAGCCGCTGGGTAATATATTCCCCTCTCCCCTTTGGGGAGAGGGATAGGGTGAGGGGGAATGAAGCGGGATAACATTGACAAGTGTAGAAAGCTAAGAAAAAACAAAACAGATACTGAAAAGAAATTGTGGACAATATTACGAGACCGTCAGCTTAATGGCATAAAATTCAGAAGGCAATTTTCTGTTGATAGATATATATTGGATTTTTATTCACCAGAATATAAGCTTTGTATTGAAGCAGACGGCGGGCAACATTATAAAAATAATGGTAGACAGCGAGATGAAATAAGAACACAAAAACTATCTCAGTTGGGAATACAAATACTAAGATTTAGTGATAATGAAATATTGAACAATATGGAAGGGGCATGTGAAATGATTTTAAAGACCATGGAGAAAAGTAAAATAAAAACCCCCTCAACCTGACCTTCTCCCCAAAGGGGAGAAGGGAAAATGAAAATAAAAAATATTTACAAGGAGGTACCAACCTTGCCAGTATTATTAAAATCCAATGAAAATAATCCCCCCTCACCCCCCGATAATCCCCCTACATCCCCCTTTACTAAAGGGGGACAGAGGGGGATTTTCAAAGGGGGGAAGGGGGGATTTTCAAATGAAGCAAAACCTGATACCTGTGAGATTACCTTTGTGAATAGGGAAAGGATTGCACAGGTAAAAAAGAGACTGAAACCTGACAGCACCATAAATCAGTTATCTGAAACCTTTAAGGCCCTCGGCGACACAACACGATTAAAGATAATCTATGCCCTTTCGCAGGCTGAGCTGTGCGTCTGCGATATTGCAGCCCTGTTTGGGCTTACAGAGTCTGCTGTGTCGCATCAACTGAGAATACTGCGAAATATGCGGCTTGTAAAATATAGAAAGGACGGCAGGATGGCCTATTATTCCCTTGACGATGAACATATTGAAGGCCTATTTAATGAGGGCCTCAGGCATGTGGAGGAGAGATAGTAATCCTTGATTTATTAGGCCTAAAAATGATAATATTTTGATACGGAGGTTTTTGTGGTATTAGAGATTAGAAAATACCCTGATCCAATATTAAGTAAAAAGGCCGAGAGGGTAGAAAAGATTGATCAGGATATACAAAAATTGATAGGTGATATGATAGAGACTCTGTATGCTGCACCCGGGGTAGGCCTTGCTGCGCCTCAGGTGGGAAGGTCTATCAGGCTTATTGTGTTTGATCCTTCTGTGCGGAATGAGGAAGGTAAACTTACTGTGCTGATAAACCCTGAGATTATAGAGAAAGATGGAGAGGCAATAATGAAGGAAGGATGCCTGAGTGTTCCCGGGCTTGAGGCAGAGATTAAGAGGGCAGAGAATGTAAAGGTAACAGGTCTTGACAAAAATGGCAATGCAGTAACTATTGATGCAAAGGGCTTTCTTGCGAGGGTGATTCAGCATGAGATAGATCATTTAGACGGCATACTCCTTCTTGATAGAATAGGTTTTATAAAGAGGGATATATTTAAGAGGCGGTTAATGAAACAGCTAAAGGAAACAGCAAGAGAACAGGCTGTGAAGTAACAGATGAAGATCATCTTCATGGGCACACCCGAATTTGCAGCGCCGAGCCTTGATGCGCTGCTAAATTCCAAACACAATGTAGCTGCAATTGTCACACAGCCTGATAAACCTGCTGGCAGGGAAAAGAGGCTTACGCCTCCGCCTGTAAAGGTTCGGGCATTAAAAGCAGGGCTTACAGTCCTGCAGCCTGAGAGGATAAAGGATGAGGGTTTTCTAAATGCCCTTTCTGAGCTAAATCCAGATATAATAGTTGTTGCTGCCTATGGGAAAATACTTCCGGCAAAGATTCTCCATCTGCCTAAGTATGGCTGTATAAATGTCCATGCCTCACTTTTACCAAAATACAGGGGCGCAGCGCCGATCAACTGGGCCATTATAAATGGAGAGAATGAGGCAGGGATTACCATAATGCAGATGGATGAGGGGCTTGATACAGGGGATATCCTGCTTCAAGAGGGTATACCTATAGCAAAGGACGATACCACAGGAACATTATCTGTCAGGCTCTCCCAGCTTGGCGCAAAGCTCCTGATTAAGGCATTGGAAGCTATTGATGTGGGCAGGATTAAAGCGATTCCTCAGGATAACAGCAAGGCAAGTTTTGCGCCTATTTTAAAGAAAGGCACTGGCCGAATAGACTGGACAAGGGAAGCAGAAGATATATATAATATGGTGCGGGGCATGGATCCATGGCCCGGCGCCTTTACCTATTATAAAGGCGAGATGTGGAGGGTGTGGAAGACAGCAGTTGGCAATAATAGAAATGGAACCCCGGGGACGGTAATAAACGTAGATGGGGGCAAAATAGATATTGCCTGCGGCAAGGGTGTTATTTCCATAACTGAGATGCAGCCTGCGAATAAGAGAAGAATGGCTGTATCTGATTTTTTAAGGGGCAATAAGATAGAAACAGGTATTATTTTGGGTGCATAAATGCAGGGCAGTAAAAAGATTCTCGCAACACTTACTATAAGCGCAATACTTTTTGTTAGTATAATAATATTTTTATTGTGGCTGATACCAACAATCGGCCTTGCGAATATCCATCCCTTTTTGCCTAAGATAGGGCTGGTTATTGTTGTGGCATTATTGACAGCGCTGTTTATCGGCGCTGCTATACTGATTTATGGGATAATCAGCGGAAGGGATATGGCCTTTGCCCAGAGGCTCAGGGGATGGGTAATGAAGATGCTATATCCCATTATTGTGGTGATTGGGAAGGTCTTTAGGGTGCCAAAGGAGAAAATAGACGGCGCCTTTGCTGATTTGAATAATCAGCTTGTGATGTCCAAGCAGAGGAAGATATCTATTGAGAGGCTGCTTGTGCTTCTGCCGCATTGCCTGCAATATGATGACTGCAAGGTGAAGATAACAGGCGATATACATAACTGCCTGCAGTGCGGCAAGTGCGAGATCAAAAACCTTGATGCCTTATCAAGGCAGTATAATCTGCAAATATCAGTGGCAACAGGCGGCGGCCTTGCAAAGAGATTGATTAAGGAAAAGAGGCCAGAGGCAGTAGTGGCAGTTGCCTGCGAAAAGGAGCTTGCACTGGGGTTAAAAGAGACCTATCCCCTGCCTGTTATTGCAATACCAAATGAGAGGCCTTACGGCTACTGCATAAATACCTCTGTTGATATTTCTGCTGTTGAAAAGGCGATATTAAATTTTATAAAATAAAAAAAACCTCCCCTCTCCCTTGATGGGAGAGGGCAAGGGTGAGGGTGATTAAAGTAAGAGGGGGGAGATGGGATGTGAAATTTTATAATTTTCTTTAGCCTATAACAATTTTTTGGAGGGTGATAAAATATGAATACAATGAAAACTATGATTTTAATGGTTGCTTTAACTGTTCTTGTTGTCTTTGCAGGCTCTGCATTAGGCGGCCAGAACGGCGCAGTATTGGCTTTTGCAATGGCAACAATAATGAACTTTGGTATGTACTGGTTCAGCGATAAGATTGTATTGAAAATGTATGGAGCAAAACAGGTAACAGAACAAGAGTCGCCAGAGCTTTACAGGATTGTCCGTGATTTGACAATGAAGGCAAATCTGCCCATGCCAAAGGTATACATAATGGACAATCCAGCGGCAAATGCCTTTGCAACAGGCAGAAACCCGAATCATGCAGCAGTGGCTGTAACAACAGGGATACTAAATATATTAGACAAGGATGAGCTTTCAGGCGTCCTTGGACATGAGCTTGCCCATATCAAGCACAGGGATATATTAATCGGGACGATTGCAGCCACAATGGCAGGCGCCATAAGCATGCTTGCAAATATGGCGCAGTGGGCAATGATATTTGGCAGCAGGAGCGACAGGGATGAGGA
>CAKKST010000439.1 GCA_919903585.1 Nitrospiria bacterium
CTGATATGGTTTCAAAGATATCTGGCATGCCAAAGGAAAAGTTCCTTGAGATCGCAAAGCTCTTCTGCTCAACAGGTGCGCCAGACAAGGTTGGCACCATGATGTATGCAATGGGGTGGACACAGCATTCCAAAGGCGTCCAGAATATCCGCACAGCAGCCATATTGCAATTACTGCTCGGCAATATTGGCATGCCCGGCGGCGGTATCAATGCCCTGCGAGGCCATATAAATGTTCAGGGTGCAACAGACTTTGCATTACTCTACCATGACCTTCCGGGCTATCTCGGTATGCCGGCAAAGGCAGACCACCCAACACTGAAAGATTATCTGGAAAAGACTACGGCAAAGACCAGCTTTGCAAGCAATAAGCCAAAGTTTTTTGTAAGCCTGCTTAAGGCATGGTTTGGGAATGCAGCAACAAAGACCAATGACTTCTGCTATGACTACCTGCCAAAGAACAGCGGCAACTACTCGCACATGGCTCTATTTGAAGACATGTATTCAGGGAAGATAAAGGGCTTCTTAGTAGTCGGCCAGAACCCTGCTGTTGCAGGCCCAAATGGAAACTTAGAGAGAAAGGCAATGGAGAAATTGGAATGGCTTGCTGTAATAGATTTTTATGAGACAGAGACTGCAGCCTTCTGGAAGGCGCCGGGTGTAAATCCAAAAGACATAAAGACAGAGGTGTTTCTGCTTCCTGCTGCAAGCAATGTAGAGAGGGAGGGCACATACACAAACAGCGGTAGATGGATACAGTGGGGATTCAAGGCAGTAGAGCCCGAAGGGGACAGGAGGACAGACGGCTGGTACATATATCAGTTTGGCCTGAAATTAAAGAATCTATATAAAGAGAGCAAGGAGAAAAAGGACAGGCCGATACTTGATCTGGTCTGGGACTATGGTGAGGGGACGCCTGACTCTGAGAAGGTATTAAGAGAGATAAACGGCTATGCCATAAAAGATATTATTAAGGATGGCAAGGTGGCTGTAAAGACAGGCGAGAATGTGCCGGGCTTTGCAATGCTTCAGGATGATGGTACGACTGTCTGCGGAAACTGGATATACTCAGGAATATTCCCAAAGGAGAATAAATCAAAGAATAGAAAGCCTGATAAGGGAGAGACCATAGGCGCCAATCTCGGCTGGGCCTTTGCATGGCCTGCAAACAGACGAATTATTTATAACCGCGCATCAGCAGATGCAAATGGCAAACCATGGTCAGAGGCAAAGAAATATATATACTGGGACCCAAATGCAGAGCTTTTAGATGGCAAGAAAGGGAAGTGGGTCGGGCCTGATATACCTGACTTTAAGGCAGATTTATCACCTACTGCAAAGAAAGAGGAGAAGGGGGGATTCATTGGCATTGGCGGCACAGATCCGTTTATTATGAGGCCTGACGGAAAGGGCGGTCTGTTTTCGCCGCTTGTAGACGGCCCGTTCCCTGAGCACTACGAGCCGGTTGAGTCGCCTGTAAAGAATCTGCTTTCCTCTGTCCAGTATAACCCTGCTGCAAAGATATGGAAATCAGAAATGGACAAGCTCGGCGAAGCAAAAGACTATCCAATTGTTGGCACAACCTACAGGCTTGCTGAACATTATCTCTCAGGTTCGGCATCAAGAAATCTACCATGGCTATGTGAGCTTATGCCCGAACTCTTCGTAGAGCTGTCTCCTGAACTTGCAAAGGAGAAAGGGATCAGGTCAGGTGATACCTGCACAATAGAGACAGCAAGGGGAAAGATAAAGGCAAAGGCGCTTGTCACAAGCAGGTTTAGGCCATTGAATATTGACGGTAAGGTGGTGCATGAGATAGGTATGCCATGGCATTGGGGATATATGGGGATATGCACAGGCGACATTGTGAATAATCTCACAGCGCATATCGGCGACCCGAACACTTTTATACAGGAGTCTAAGGCATTCCTGTGTGATATTAGAAAGGCGTAGAATATAATCCCCCCTTACGCCCCCCTTTAGTAAAGGGGGTAAATGAAAAGAAGGGAAACAACCTCCCCTTAATCCCCTCCTTACTAAGGAGGGGAAATGGGGAGGTGTTTTGGAGGTTAATATGCCAAAGAATGCAATGCTCATAGATGTATCAAGGTGCATTGGGTGCCGCGCCTGTCAGGTCTCGTGCAAGCAGTGGAACCGCCTTCCGGCAGTAAAGAGTTCCTTTGGCGGTTCTTATGAGAATCCGAGCGGCCTTTCATCTGCAACATGGAGGCATGTGAGATTTAGGGAGACAGTAGAAAAGGGAGAGGTGAGGTGGAGGTTTCTCTCCTTTGGCTGCATGCACTGTACCAATGCGCCATGCGTTGCTGTATGCCCTGTGCCGGGTGCGCTGATAAGACGTGATAACGGCACAGTATATCTTGACGAGCAAAAATGCACTGGATGCAAATATTGTATTTCAGCCTGTCCCTTTGATGTGCCGCATTATGATGATGCAAAAGGGAAGGTGTATAAATGCAATCTCTGTGCAGACAGAACTGGAAATGGTTTGCAGCCTGCCTGTGCAAAGACCTGCCCGCCAGAGGCTATTAAATACGGCGACAGGGAATCGTTGATGAAGCTGGCGAAGACAGATGGAAAAAAGATATATGGCGAAAATGATCTGGGAGGCCTTTCTGTAATGTATGTGCTGCAGGAGAGCCCGTCTTATTACGGTCTTCCAGAGAGGCCTGCATTGCCCTTTGCAACAGCGCTCTGGAAGGACATTATCAAGCCGCTGGGCTATCTTGGTGTTGGCGCCACAGTTGCAGCAATAATATTGCACTATCTCATTATTGGGCCTAAGAGATACAAGGGAAAGGAGGGTGGATAATATGGCGATGATAGAGAGGCATAACCCAAAGGAGAGGGCAGTACATTCCATCCATGCCATAGGTTTTATAATACTTCTCCTGACAGGCATTGGATTATACAGCAAGAGCTTTTTTGGCATAACAAAAATTTTTGGCGGCGTGGACTGGTCAAGATTCTTTCACCACTGGGTAGGTGTTGTTTTTATCATTACTGTTTTTCTCATCTATTTTCAGTGGAAGGATGAGGCAGCGGCCTTTGATGAGGATGATAAGGAGTGGTTTAGGGTCTTCGGCGGCTATCTCGGCAAGGGTATTAAGGCGCCGCCGTCAGGAAAGTTCAATGCAGGCCAGAAGATCTTTTTTAAGATGATATTCTGGGCAGGAATACTCTTTGGCATCACAGGCATTATCATGTGGATTCCTCAAATTCTGTCAATACCTAAGTTCATTGTTCAGCTTACATACATCCTCCACGATATGATACTGATAGGGCTTGTGATGGGCGTTTTAGCGCACGTCTATCTCGGCACCCTCGCAAATCCCGGCACCATATCGTCTTTGCTCACAGGTCAGGTTGACGAGCAATGGGCAAGGCATCATCATGAGAAGTGGTATAAGCAGATGAGTAAGAAAGGGAGGTAATAAACCCCTCACCCTACCCTCTCCCCAGAGGGGAGAGGGGTATTATTTTTGTTTCCCCTCCCTTTGGGAAAGGGGGCTCTTCTTTTTATTTCCTCTCCCCTTGGGGGAGAGGACTAAGGTGAGGGGGAGGACAGCCGTCTCGGCTGTCCTGATAAAAGAGGAGGCGCCACCTTGTTTAACCAGATCGAAAAATCAGAAGAAATACTAATTGAGGCAGAGAAGAAAGGTGTTAAAAGATTTCTTGAACGCTACTATGACCTTCTTGATGAACTGAAGGCCGTAGATGTTCCTTCATTTAATATCAGCAGCAATGATTTACAGGATGCAATAGAGGGGATAAAGAGGGGCCGCTATGTTTTAAAGACAATTAAACTTCCGTTTAATCTTGAGAGCAAAAGTGATGCCTCCAAAAAGGCATTTCTGCTGGGTTTTGCAAAGGGATTAAATGGGTTTAGTGATGTTGTGAATAAGTACTGGGAGAACAGCTTCTGTCCTGTCTGCGGTTCACTTCCTGGTATTGGTGTTTTAGGAGAGAAGAATGATGGCAGGATGTCTCTTGTATGTAGCCTCTGCGAGATGCAATGGGATTTCAGGAGGATGCTCTGCCCCTTTTGTATAAATGAGGATCAGAAGATACTCGGTTATTTTTATCCGGATAGTGATGAGGGATACAGGGTTAACTATTGTGACAAGTGCAAGACTTATTTGAAGATTATAGATGTTACAAAAAAGGGTAATATCTACCCGTTTCAGGTTGAGGATATCCTTACCCTTTCCCTTGACATACTTGCACAGGAGAAGGGATATAAAAGACTGTCACCAAATCCGTTTGGAATGGTTACGGTTAAATGAAAGGAGAATAAATTATGGCTTACGCTGCAAAGGATTATTCAAAACTAATTGGGATGGAGGGGTTTAGTGAGACGCTCCTAAAGAATCATTTTACCCTTTATCAGGGATATGTAACAAATACCAATAAGGTGTTGGATACACTCAATCAGATGCTGAAGGAAGGAAAGGCCGGCACACCTGAATTCGCTGAATTAAAAAGGAGGCTCGGCTGGGAATTTAATGGCATGAGGCTCCATGAGTACTATTTTGAAAACCTTGGCGGGAAGGGTGGGATAAATAAAAACGGGAAGCTCGCCAAGAAACTTACTGAGATTTTTGGAAGCTACGAGGCATGGGAAAAGGATTTCAAGGCCACAGGAACAATGAGGGGCATCGGCTGGGCTGCCCTTTATCAGGATATTACAAATGGCGGGCTCATAAATTTCTGGATAAATGAGCATGATGTTGCACATCCAGCAGGCTGCAATCTTATACTGATAATGGATGTCTTTGAACATGCCTTTATGATTGACTATGGGCTAAAGAGGGCAGATTACATTGAGTCATTCTTTAAGAATATAAATTGGGATGCGTCAGAAGCAAGGCTGAAATAAGGGTATCTTATTATAAAGAACTTTGAAGAGAGAAGATAGGTGAAAGGAGGTGCTTTATGAGGAAGGAGTATGGTCTTGCAGCAAGGGACTTAGTGGACACGCTGCGCTATAGCAGCATAAAGCGCAGGGACTTTCTAAGGTTCTGCGGCGTGACCGCAGGGCTGCTTGGGCTTTCAGAGGCCTATATCCCAAAGATTGCCCATGCAATTGAAAAGGGTACAAAGAGGCCGCCTGTTGTCTGGCTGAACTTTGCATCTGATACAGGCTGCACAGAGTCCTTGATAAAGGCAACATATCCAAATGCAGCGGACTTGGTACTTGATATCCTCAGTGTTGACTACAATGAGACGATAATGGCGGCAGCAGGCCAGCAGGTGGAGGAGATTCTTCAAAAATCTCTAAAAGATGGAAACTACATACTCGTTATAGAAGGCGGCATTCCGACAAAGCACGGCTATGGCATGATTGCAGGCAAGGATATGATGGATATCGCGAAGGAGTTTGCGCCAAAAGCCATTGCCATACTTGCTGTTGGAAGCTGTGCGACACATGGCGGCGTGCCGGCAGCAAATCCAAACCCTTCTGCAATAAAGGGTGTTTCTGCTGTTCTGGGAGACGCATATAAAGGCAAGATTGTGAACCTTGACCTCTGCCCTGTGAATGTGGAGGTGCTTGTTGCTGTGATTGTAAATTATCTGCTCTTTAAAAAGCTGCCTGAGCTTGATGTATATGGAAGACCAAAGACCTTTTACGGCCAGCTTATACATGACAACTGCGAAAGAAGGGCGCACTTTGATGCAGGCAGGTTTGTAGAAAGATTCGGCACAGAAGAAGAGGCGTTGGGATATTGCCTGTACAAAATGGGGTGCAAGGGCCCAATGACGTATGCACCCTGTCCAAAGATTCTGTACAACGACAGAATAAGCTGGTGTATTAAGGCAGGCGCACCATGCATTGGATGCGGTGAGCAGGGCTGGACAGATAAGTTTGCAGGGTTCTATGAGAGGCTGCCGGATGTATCAATACCAGGCTTTAAGGGTGTTGAATTTACAGCAGACAAGATTGGCCTTGCTGCAGGTGTTGCGACTGCTGTGGGCATCGCAGCCCATGCTATTGCCTCTTCAAAAAGAATTAAGAAGGGAGGTGAGGAGTAATGGCAAGGTTAGTGATAGACCCTATTACAAGGATAGAAGGGCATTTAAAACTTGAGGTTGAGATAGAAGGCGGCAAAGTAAAGGATGCATGGACATCCGGCACACTCTTTCGCGGCTTTGAGATAATTCTAAAAGGCAGGGATCCGAGGGATGCATGGCATATTACACAGAGGATATGCGGTGTCTGCCCCACATCACACGGACACACATCCTCCATGAGCCTTGAGGATTCTTTCAAAATAAAGCCGCCTGATAATGGCAGGATTATAAGAAATATTATTGAGGCATGCCAGTTTGTCCACTCACATATACTTTGGTTTTATCACCTTACTGCACTTGATTATGTGGATGTTGTCAGTGCGCTAAAGGCGCAGCCAAAGGAGGCATCATTAAAAAAGGTTCAGGACAGATTAAAGAACTTTGTTAACAGCGGCCAGCTCGGGCCATTTGCAAATGGCTACTGGGGGCATCCAGCATATAAATTGCCTGCTGATTTAAATCTCGTTGCAGTTGCACATTATTTAGAGGCGCTGGATATGCAGGCAAAGGCATCGCATCTATCTGCGCTCTTTGGAGGAAAGATGCCTATGACAATGACATCTCCTCCCGGAGGCACGACACTTGTTCCGACTGTTGATATACTCGCAAATTACTTCTCACGTGTTGAGGAATTACAAAAATGGGTGGATAGCGTCTTTATCCCTGATGTACTTGCCATTGCGCCTTATTATCTTGACTATGCAAAGATCGGAAAGGGGCATGGAAACTATCTTGCATGGGGTGTGTTTGAGGATTCATCCTATGACCCAAAGAAGAGGCTCCTGCCGAGGGGAATAATTATGAACAGCCAGCTAAAGGCAATTGATGCAAAGCCTGAGGAGGTTACAGAGCATGTGAAGCATAGCTGGTATACAGATTCAGCGCCGCTTAATCCAATGAACGGTGTTACTGAGCCGAATTTTACAGAATATGACACCAATAAAAAATACACATGGGCAAAGGCGCCGAGGTATCAGGGCAAGCCCATGGAGGTTGGGGCATTATCAAGGATGCTTGTTGCATATACTTCGGGCAGGGAGAAGGCGGTTAAACTGATTGACGGTACACTAAAGGCATTGAATGTAGCAGGAAAGCCAGAAGTGCTTTTGTCTGTCTTAGGCAGGATTGCGGCAAGGACGCTTGAGACAAAGCTCATACTGGATGAGATGGTCAACTGGGGGATGCAGATTGCTGAGAATATAAAGAATGGAAAGGCTGCGGTTTATACTGATTATAAATTACCAGACTCTGCATCTGGCATCGGGCTCTGGGAGGCGCCGAGGGGCGCATTGGGACACTGGAATGTAATAGAGAATAAGAAATTAAAAAATTATCAGTGCGTTGTGCCGACAACATGGAATGTCTGCCCGAGGGATGATAATGGCATCCGCGGTCCGATTGAGGAGGCGCTAATAGGCACACCCTGTGTTGATGCAAAGAGGCCTGTTGAGATTTTGCGTGTTGTACATTCCTTTGATCCGTGTCTTGCATGCACAGTGCATATTATTGATCCGGATACTAATGAGATACATAAATTCAGAGTGAGCTGAACCCCTCACCCTAACCCTCTCCCACAAGGGGAGAGGGAATAAAGGGAGAGTAAGGCAAATAGAGGAGGTGGATTATGCCAAAAAAGGTGCAGTTAAAATATGAATGGAATTGGGCGTACAGGATAGAGCACTGGGTGCATGTGGCTTCAATGATTATCCTGGTATTTACAGGTTTTTACATCCACTGGCCGTTCTGCCTCGCGAAGTGCCCCTATTGCGACTTCAACAGGTTTCTGCATTTTGTCTCTATGTATACCCTGATTATCGGGCTTGCTATAAGGGTTTATATGGCATTCTTTTCAAGATTCTATGCAGACTGGAAAGACTTCTCCATTATACAGAATATAAAGGGTGCGCCTGAGATGGTCGCTTATTATACCTTCTTGAAAGGCGAACATAAGGAATATAGAAAATACAACCCGCTTCAGGCATTTACATATTTATCATGGGCAGGACTCATCATCATTCAGGCATTGACAGGCCTTGCGCTTTATACAGGGGATGTCTTCGGCCTCTTTTCTTCACAGTCTGCCTTTGGATGGATAAACAGGCTGCTCGGCGGCGAGGGCTTTACGAGAATACTGCACTTTCTGATAATGTGGTACTTTATCATAACTGCGGTTGTTCATGTGTATATGAGCCTGCTCCAGACCCTTGTGAAACGGGACAGGACATTTCAGTCCATGTTTACTGGATATAAGCTGAGTAGTGCAACTGGGAAGAAGAGGTGAAAATACTCACCCTCCCCTTTATCCCCTCCAGTCAAGGGAGGGCTTGTAGGGCAAGGCTTTAGCCTTGCATCAAACCTGTAGGCACGGTTTAAACCGTGCCTACAAAAGAGTTGTCCAATAAAATTCCCTCTCCCCTTGTGGGAGAGGGTTAGGGTGAGGGGGAATAAAAATGAAAATTACCATACTCGGCATCGGCAATATCCTCTACGGTGATGAGGGCTTTGGTGTGCGCGTTGTAGAGGAATTAAAAAATATGGGGCTTCCGGAGGATGTAGAATTGATTGAAGGAGGGACTGACGGCGCAAAACTCCTCCCGGTTATCACACAGGCGGATTATCTGATAATAATTGACGCAATAAGCGCAGATGATGAGGCTGGCGCAATATTCCGCATCCCTATTGAAGAATTACGGCAGAGGCAGGGGCTTCCCATTATAAAGACATCCCTTCACCAGATGAGCATAATGGATGTGCTGAGTATGGCGAATGTGCTTGATAGGCAGGTGAGGGGCGTGATAATCGGCATCCAGCCAAAGGAAATACCCCTCCACCCTTCCCTCCCCCACGAGGTGGGAGGGTGGAGTAGGGGGAACTTATCACCAGAGATTGAGGCGAGGGTGCCGGAGGTTATTGACCTGATAATGAAGGAGGTGCACAGCTATGCATGAGTTTTCAATGGCTGAAGAGCTGCTTAGCATTGTCAGGACAAATGCAGCGGCAAGCAATGCAAAGAAGGTAACCTCAATCAGGGTAAGGCTTAGCGACATATCATCTATCACGG
>CAKKST010000440.1 GCA_919903585.1 Nitrospiria bacterium
TTTTGCAATCTTGAATGCAGATGACCCATATACGGCTGAGATTATGAAGGATATAAAATCAGAGGCAGTTCTATTTAGCAGATTGAAAAGGGTTGACAGGGGCGTCTACGAAAAACAGGGAGAGATTGTCACGAATATCAGCGGAAAGGATGAGGCAGTAATAAAGATAGATAATCTCAAAATAAAGGGCGTGCACAATATTGAGAATGCAATGGCATCAATAGCAGCATCGCAATTAGCAGGATGCCCTGTTTCATTAATGCGGCCTGTACTTAAAGGCTTCTCTGGCCTTGAACACAGGCTTGAGCTTGTGAGGGTAGTTGACGGCGTGAAATATATCAATGACTCAAAGGGGACAAATGTAGGCGCAGTTGTAAAGTCCCTTGCCGGATTTACAGAGCCTGTTATCCTGATTGCAGGCGGGCTTGATAAGGGAAGCGATTTTACCCCTCTTAGAGAATTTATAAAAGATAAGGTAAGGCTGCTTATATTAATAGGCAAGGCAAGGGAGAAGATAGAAAAGGCAGTCGGTGATTTAACAGAGACCCTCGTTGCTGCGAGTCTTGAGGATGCGGTTAATATTGCCTCATACAAGGCAGAGAGCGGGGATGTTGTTCTGCTCTCGCCTGCATGTGCGAGTTTTGATATGTTTAAAAATTTTGAAGACAGGGGAAGGGTGTTTAAGGAGGCAGTGAATAAATTGACAGGGTCAAAGGGTCAGGGGGCAAGGGTCAAGGTGGGTATTTAAATGACGGCTACTACTTTCAAAGGTATAAACTACAGCCTTTTTATAATTGTTGTTATCCTTACTGCCATCGGCATCCTAATGACCTATTCGTCAAGCGCCATCTTTGCCATGCAGAGATATAATGACCCATTCTTTTTCTTAAAGAGGCAGATGATATGGGGGGTAATTGGGATCGCAGCGATGATTATTGTCTCAAGGATAGATTACAGGGAGTGGGAGAGGTTTTTTTTGCCCCTCTTTGGCCTGACTATTTTACTCCTGATCCTCGTGCTGATACCTGGCATAGGCAGAGAGGTGAATGGCGCAAAAAGATGGCTGAGATTCAGCGCCCTGTCCTTTCAGCCTGCAGAGCTTGCAAAGCTTACGATTATAATATATGTTGCGCGGCTGATTGCTAAAAAAGAGGAGAAGATAAAGGACTTTATGAACGGCTTTTTTCCTGTAATGAGTGTGGTGGGCCTGACTGTGATGCTGATTATGGTAGAGCCTGATGTGGGCACAGCAATGACAATTGGGATGATATCTGTATTCCTTCTTTTTGCAGGCGGTGCGAGGCTTAACCATATAATGTTGCTTGGCCTGCTTTTGGCCCCTCTTCTTTATAACTTTATCTTTAATGCAAAGTACAGGGCGGGTAGATGGTCAGCATACTTGGATCCATGGAAGGATCCATTAAATTCAGGGTATCAGATTATCCAATCCTATCTGGCGCTCGGAAGCGGAGGGATTTCAGGTGCAGGCCTCGGTGAGGGCAAACAGAAGCTCTTTTTTCTGCCTGAGGCGCATACGGATTTTATATTCTCAGTCCTCGGTGAAGAGACTGGATTTATAGGCGCTGTCAGCCTGATTGCGCTCTTTGCAATCCTTATTGGCATGGGCTTTATTATTGCCCTGCGCACAGAAGATCCCTTTGCCCGATATCTGTCGCTGGGGATAACCATTATGATAGGCTTTCAGGCAGTGATGAATATTGCTGTTGTTACAGGGCTTCTCCCGACAAAGGGGATCCCTTTGCCATTTATAAGTTTTGGCGGTTCGTCATTATTGATAAATATGATCGGGGCAGGGATTTTGATGAGTATCCTAAAATACGAAGGCGGGCAGAGACGATCAAAGAAGGTATAAATGAAGAGGATTATAATTGCAGGCGGCGGCACAGGCGGGCATCTTTATCCGGGGATTGCAGTGGCAAGGGAAATGCAGAAGAGATACAAAGATATTGAGATACTCTTTGTCGGCACAGAGAATGGAATAGAGGCAAAGGTTCTGCCAAAGGAGGGTTTTAAGTTAAGGACAATCAGGATAGCAGGTTTAATTGGGAAGGGGCTTTTAAAAAAACTTGGCACATTAATTATGATACCCATGAGCCTTATAGATTCATTTAAAATACTGTCTGAATTCAGGCCGCAGTGTGTGATAGGCGTTGGCGGCTATGCATCAGGGCCGATTATCCTTTCAGCAGTAATCAGGCGGATACCAACAGTGATATTAGAGCAGAATGTGATACCGGGGGCGACTAACAGGATGCTGTCATATTTGGTTGATAAGGCTGCTGTTGCCTTTGATGATACAAGAAAATTCCTGAGTAAGGGATGCAGTGCAGTAGTTGCAGGAAATCCGATCAGGGAGGAGATATATAACAGGAAGGTAGAGCGGACATCAGGCAAATTTACAATCCTTATACACGGCGGGAGCCTCGGCGCCCATACAATAAATATTAAGATGGTGGAGGCAATAGGGTATTTAAATTTAATGAAGGATAAGATCAGGATAATACACCAGACAGGTGAGGGAGACTATGGTGTTGTAAAGGATGCATATGATAAGGCAGGCTGTGATGCAGTTGTAAGCCCGTATATATATGACATGGCCTCTGCATATTCAGAGGCGGATTTAGTTATATCACGTGCAGGCGCTACAACTGTTGCTGAGCTTACGGCCTGCGGAAAGGCAGCCATTTTAATACCCTTTCCATTTGCCACACACAATCATCAGGAGATGAATGCGAGGGCGTTAGAGTGGGCAGGCGCGGCAGAGGTGATATTAAATAAGGATTTGAATGGTAAACTTATAGCAGACAGGGTTTTTTATTATGCAAATAACAGGGATAGATTGGAAGAGATGAAAAAAAAGAGCATGGGCCTTGGAAAGAGGAATGCTGCTTCAAAGATTGTGAATATTTGCGGGGAGCTGTTTACAGGAGATGTTTAAGAAGATAAAACATATACATTTTGTTGGTATCGGCGGTATCGGGATGAGCGGTATTGCAGAGGTGCTGCTGAACCTCGGCTATAAGGTGAGCGGCTCTGATGCCCGCCTCTCTGATACAACAAAGCATCTTGAAGGGATTGGAGGCATTATCCATAAAGGCCATGCAGCATCCAATATAGAGGGCGCAGATGTTGTGGTGGTATCCTCTGCTGTAGCAAAGGAGAATGAAGAGGTGCAGGCTGCAAAGAAAAGGCTGATACCTGTAATTCCGAGGGCAGAGATGCTGGCAGAGCTGATGAGGCTTAAATACGGCGTTGCAGTTGCAGGGGCGCATGGAAAGACAACAACGACATCTATTATAGCAACTGTCCTTGCACAGGGAGGCGTGGATCCCACAGTTATTATCGGCGGCAAGCTTAACAGCTTTGGCACGAATGCAAAGCTTGGGCAGGGTGAATTTCTTGTTGCAGAGGCAGATGAGAGCGACGGTTCATTCTTAAAGTTATCGCCGACAATCGCAGTGGTGACAACCATAGATGAAGAACATATGGAGTACTACGGTAATCTTGATGCAATTAAAAAAGCCTTTTTGAATTTTGTAAATAAGGTTCCATTTTACGGGCTTTCTGTGGTATGCCTTGATGACAAGAATATTCAGGATATTATCCCGTCTATTGAAAAGAGGTATGTTACATACGGCCTTTCTGCACAGGCAGATTTTATAGCAAAGGATATTGAATTAAAGGGCATTGAATCAGAGTTTAAGGTGATTTATAAGGATAAAGAACTTGGAAAATTCAGGCTGAGGATGCCGGGGCTTCATAATGTTTATAACGGCCTTGCAGCAATTGCAGTGGGGCTTGAGCTTGATTTAGAGATGGATGTGATAAAGAAGGCAATGTCAGATTTCAGCGGTATTCAGAGGAGATTCCAGATAAAGGCTGAGATAAACGGCGTGATGGTAGTTGATGATTACGGCCACCATCCTGCAGAGATAAAGGCAACGTTAGCTGCTGCAAAGACAGGATGGGATAAGCGTATCATTGCCATATTCCAGCCGCACCGTTATACAAGGACAGCCTATCTGATGAAGGATTTTGCCACAGCCTTTTATCAGGCAGACTCGCTTATACTGACAGATATATATTCAGCAGGGGAGTCCCCTATAGAAGGCGTATCAGGGGAGAGGTTGTATGAGTTAATAAAAGAACACGGACATAAGGAGGTGGTGTTCATCAAAAATAAGGATGAAGTTGCTGATTATGTCTTAAAGATGCTTAAGAAAAACGATATAGTCATAACCCTCGGGGCAGGAGATATATGGAAGGTTGGTGGTGAGCTAATTGAGGGAATTAAAAAAACTTCTATCCTCCGTTAAAGGAGAGATAAGATATGGAGAGCCTATGAAAAATTATACCTCATTTAAGATTGGCGGTGTGGCAGATATAATGGTCTTTCCTCAGGACCTTCATGACCTATCTAATATACTAAAGATCGCTGAGGAGGAAAGGATCTCTGTCTTTATACTCGGAAAGGGCACAAATATACTGGTAAAAGACAGCGGGGTCAGGGGGATTGTTGTGAACCTCCAGCGGTTTGACAAGATCATGGTCGTATCGGAAGAAGACAATGATGAGACACTCCTATTTGCAGAGGCAGGAGTTTCACTTACAAGGCTGTTGAATTTCGCGGCCACGCATAATCTTTCAGGCCTTGAGTTTGCCTCTGGCATCCCGGGGAGCGTCGGCGGCGCCATTTTCATGAATGCAGGCTCATTTGACGGGGCGATAAAGGATACCATCAAATCTGTAAGGATGATGAAGATGGACGGCGAGGTTATTGAGATAGACAGAAATGATATAAAATTCAGCTACAGGAATACCCGTCTGCCAAAGGGGATTATATTAGGCGGCGCCTTTGGCCTGCATAGGGGAAATAATAAAAAGATAAAGGATAAGATGAAGAGGCTGATGGAAATAAGAAAAGAAACACAGCCTGTTGGCGCGCCATCAGCAGGCTCTATCTTTAAAAATCCTGAAGGTATTGCTGCGGGCGAGCTGATAGAATTGGTTGGATTAAAGGGATTTAGGATCGGCGATGCCGAGGTGTCTATGAAACATGCAAATTTCATAGTAAATAAAGGCAAGGCGCTGGCAAAGGATGTCCTTTCTTTAATAAATATCGTTAAGGAGAGGGTAAAGAGGGAAAAGGGTGTAGAACTAAAACTGGAGATAAAGGTGGTTGGTAAAGGTTAAATGGGTCTGGTCACGAGGAAGAGGATTGGTGTGCTGATGGGCGGGCTTTCAGCAGAGCGCGAGGTCTCTTTAAAATCAGGGGAGGCAATATTAAAGGCATTAAGGGACAGGGGTTATGATGCAGTCCCTGTTGATGTGGACAGAAATGCGGCAGAGAGGATAAAGGCAGAAAAGGTCGGAGTGGCCTTCATTGCCCTTCATGGGAAGTATGGCGAGGACGGCGCAATACAGGGGATGCTTGAAGTGATGGGGATACCCTATACAGGCTCTGGCGTTATAGCAAGTGCATTGGGCATGGATAAGATATTTTCCAAGAAGATATTTGAATTTCATAAACTGCCTGTTGGGCCGTATTATGTCTTAGGGAAGAAGGATTATAATAGGAGACTGGGAAGCAGATTTATCCCCTCTCCCCTTGTGGGAGAGGGTCAGGGTGAGGGGAGAGATTTTGGATTCCCTGTAGTGGTAAAGCCTGTGTCAGAGGGATCAAGTGTGGGTGTGTCCATTGTTTCAGATGAGAAGGGATTAAATGATGCCTTTGATATTGCCTTTAAATATGGTGATGAGATTATTATTGAAAAATATATTAAAGGAAGAGAGGTGCAGGTTGGCATACTCGGCGAGAGGGCGCTCGGCGCTATTGAGATTGTTTCAAAGAAGGCCTTTTATGACTATGAGGCAAAATATACAGCAAACATGGCAGAGCATATCTTTCCTGCCCAGCTTCCAGAAGAGCTTTACAAGAAGATATTAGAGCTTGGTCTTGCTGCCCATAAGGCGCTGGGTTGTGAGGGATACAGCAGGGTGGATATGCTGATTGATTCTGAGAACAGGCCATTTTTGCTTGAGGTAAATACACTGCCGGGTATGACAAATATAAGTCTTCTGCCTGAGATAGCGCGAGGCGTGGGAATAGATTTCCCCACTTTGGTGGAGAATATATTGAAGGAGGCAGTAGGAGAGTCTGGGGTTAAGAGTTAGGAGTTCGGAGTTAAAGGAAGGAAAAGCCGATGGATGACGTTAGCAATTATTATAGAAAGAATAAGGCAGCGGCCTCAAAGATAGAATGGAAAGGCAGGCTCCTTAAGCTCCTGCGGCTTACTATTACCTTTGGCATTATTTGCGCTGTCAGCTTTCTGATTGTTGCAGGGTATCAGTTTCTTACTACTGATGAATATTTTATAATAAAAGATGTAAGATTTATGGGAAACAATTTCACAAGGGATGAGGAGCTTGGCTCTTTGATGGAATTACCTGTGGATAGTAATATCTTTAAGGTAAAGATTGGGCTGCTTCAGGGGAGGATAATCTCCCATCCATGGATAAAGGATGCGGTAATTAAAAGGGAGCTTCCTAACAGCCTTGTAATAAATATTGAAGAACGAATACCTGTTGCAGTTGCCTTATATAAAAGCCGCTATTATCTGATTGATAAATACGGGGTTGTCCTCGGCAGGAGAGATGGCCTTCAGGGTGACAGATATTTTCCGGTGATTACAGGCGCAGACTTCAGGGGTGTGAGATTCGGCGAGGAGAGGCCTTCAGAGGAACTCCTTGATGCGATGAGATTGTTGGATGTTCTAAAGGAGAAGAAGGAATTCGCAAAAATGGGGAATATCATTGTTGATATTGAGAAGGGACGATTAGCGCTAAGGCTTGATGATTATGAGATCAATATGGGCAAGGGCGATTATGATAAAAAGCTTACAAGATATGTAGAGGTGCGCCATGATATGCTTGATAGGGGAATTGCATCAAAGAGAGTGGACATGAGATTTTTAAATAAGGTGGTGATAAAAAACTGA
>CAKKST010000441.1:0-1986 GCA_919903585.1 Nitrospiria bacterium
GAGAGGGAACTTTACTATCCCCCTCCCTTGATGGGAGGGGGCGAGGGGGAGGGTGTATTAATAAGATTCCTCAGTCTCTAATTTTTAGGGGGTGTTTTAAATGAATGACCTCGGCAGGAAAACAATACTTGTAGTGGACGACTCCGCCATGATGAGGATGTTTATCTCCGTAACCCTAAGAAAGGCATTAACAGATGTTACAATCACAGAGGCAGAAAACGGCGCTGATGCAATAAAGAAGCTGGAGGGTCAAAATTTCGATCTGATCCTAACAGATATGATGATGCCAGAGATGAACGGGGCGCAGCTTATAGAAAATATCCGCAAGGTGATGAACAGGGATATGCCAATAATAGTCGTAACCACAAAGGGCGAAGAAAAAGACAGGGAGCTTGGACTTTCCCTCGGCGCAAACGGTTATATCACCAAACCTGTGAACGGGCATAACCTGAGAGAGGTGGTAATAAAGTTTCTACGGTAGCCGCAGCCTTTAGAGCAGGCATGGCATTATACTCTTTTCTGTCATTCCCGCAGAGTTTTTGAGCGGGAATCCAGAAAATGTGGATGCCTGACAGAAACATTCAGGCATGACATTATACTTTTTGCGGCTACACCCAATTAAAGTTTTCACACACTCTAACAGAGGAGAACCATGCAGTCTTTAAGCCTGAAATCAAGACCGCTTCTCAATGCAATTGTTGACGCTGCGCGTCAAATTGGAAGGGCTGACTTTGATGTAAATGTGGCGGCAGATACAGAGGGCGATCTCGGCATCCTTGCAAATGCCTTTAACAATATGGCTGCAAACCTTAAGAGCCGTTTTGCAGAGCAGAGTTTGTTATACAGAGAAGAGCGTCAAAAGGTATCCCAAATGGCTGTGCTGCATGAGGCGGTTGCAACCATCACATCGGATATGGCAATAGAGCCTCTGATGGAGCGGCTCGCCTCGCATGCCGCATCTCTTGTAAATGCCGGACTTTCAGCCCTGATGATCCTCAATCCTGAAACAGGGAAGATACAGTATTTTAAAACCAATACCCCCTTAGATAACCTTTCAGTAAAAGAACCCCCTGAGGGAAAGGGGCTTTTATCGGTTGTGCTGCAGGATGGTGTTTCCATTCGCCTTGAGAATATCTTAGAAGATCCGCATCTTAGAAGATTACCTGCAGGCCATCCTTTTACTGGAAGCCTTTTAGGTGTTCCCCTGATTTTAAAAAATAAGGTTATCGGCGGCCTCTTTGCGGCTAATAAACAGGGTGAAAAAACTTTTACTCAGGAAGATGAGGACATTCTCCTTATGCTTGCGCTTCAGTCTGCCGCTGCTATAGAGAATGCCCTGCTCTATGCAAATACAGTCAAGCTTGCAACTACAGACAGCCTTACAGGGCTCACAAACCGCCGCGTCTTTATGGAAGAATTGACTAAGGAGACTGCCCGTTCCAGCCGCTACCATCGCAGCTTCTCTCTCCTTATGGTAGATATTGACCACTTTAAATGGGTCAATGATACCCATGGCCACCAGTCAGGAGATGCTGTCCTCAGGTCTATGGGGGGCATATTAAAAGAACAGCTCCGTATTGTAGACCTTGTGGCAAGGTATGGCGGTGAGGAGTTTGCGATCCTGCTGCCAGAGACAGATGCCAGCGGAGGCAAGTTAGTAGGAGATCGCCTGAGAGGAGCAATCGCCCAGACCCCCTTTTTACTGCCTGATGGAAAAGAAATAGGGCTTACAGTCAGTATTGGGATTGCCTCTTTCCCTCTTTGTGCACGGATCCCAAGTGATCTGATTAAAAGGGCAGATCAAGCCATGTATGTGTCAAAGGAGGCCGGCAGAAATCAGGCGCATCTTTACAGCGATGTCCTGAAGGCGCAGTTTGAAACCAATCCCATGGAGATTGCTGCGATGTTAAATAGCGACCTCAACAACATAAATGTAATTATTACTGCCCTGAATTTAAAGACATCGTGTTTTCACAGCCATTCGGA
>CAKKST010000441.1:1996-5813 GCA_919903585.1 Nitrospiria bacterium
CCGCTCTGATGGCCCACGCCCTTTATCTTAATGATGGCGATAAGGAGGCCCTGCGGCTGGCAAGCCTCCTGCATGACATAGGTATTGTAACGATCCCGGAGGACATTCTAAACAAGCCCGGCGCGCTTACCCCGGAAGAATGGCTGGTAGTAAAACAGCATCCCATCACGGGCGCTGAAATAATAGAAAATGTCTCCGCCCTTCAGCATCTCAGCGCTATCATTCGCTCTCACCATGAAAGATATGACGGCTCAGGTTATCCTGAGGGGCTTAAAGGAAATGAGATACCACACCTTTCAAGGATAATTGCAGTTGCAAATACCTTTACAGCCATGACATCTGATCTGCTATGGCGCAAGGCTATTTCAAAAGAGGAGGCATTAAATATGATTAAGGGTCTTGCTGATTCCCAGTTTGATCCTGAGATTGTGGAGGCCTTCTGCCGAATATCCTCGCGCCTATAATGCCGATTTCATAAAGGATGACCAGCGGTATTGCCATGAGCATCATGTTAAAGATATCGGCGGTGGGGGTCAATACTGCTGCAATGATAAAATTCGCCAATACAGCATACTTTCTGTTTTTTGAAAGGAATGTAGGTGTAAGGATGCCCATCCTTGATAATATGGTTATTACAAGCGGAAGCTCAAAGACAAGGCCAAAGGCAAGGAGGAATTTCACATAAAAGTCTACAAGGTTGCCCACTGATATCATGGGCTGCATCCACTCTGTCTGGTAGCTCAATAAAAATCTTATTGCAAAGGGCAGGACAACTATCAGGGCAAATATAACACCAATTAAGAAAAATACAAATGAAAGCATTACAAAGGGAAGGCCGTATCTTCTTTCCTCAGGGTGCAGGCCGGGTGCGATGAATTTCCATAATTGATAAAGGAGAACAGGCAGCGCAAGGAAGAGACCTGAAAAAAAGCCCACCTTCATCTCTGCCCAGAATGCCTCTGTCGGCGCAAGAAAGACTATCTTTATATCAATTGATTTTACAATAAAACCAATAAGCCTGTCAGAATAAGAAAAGGAGGCTAAAAAACCTATCCCAACTGCTGCAATACCCCAAACAAGCCTCTTCCTGAGCTCTGATAGATGCTCGGTAAGGGGCATTTTACCTTCTTCTTTATCTTCACCCTCTCCCTCACCCTCCCCTGTTGAGGGGGAGGGATTGAGGGGTGATTGCTGATTTTCATGACTGCTCTCTGGCATCTTATTTAATTACAGTTTCCTTCTCCGATTCTCCGTTTCTCCCTTTCTCCGTTTCCCCGCTTATCTTCTTTACCGCTTCGCTCTTTTTTTCCTCATGTTCTATCTTTGTTACCTCTTTTTCAATAGAATCCTTTATATCATCCGCTGCCTTCTTAAAATTTGCAAACGCCTTTCCAATAGATTTCGCAAGTTCGGGCAGCTTATTAGGGCCAAATATCAAGAGGGCAATTATTAATATTATTATTAATTCCGGCATCCCTATACCAAACATAATAATTTCTCCAGAGGCTTTCCTACACTTTCATTTACGCTTTTTGCATCTTTATCTTGTATTCCTTCAGAATCTGCGTCATCCTATCCTTCTTTATCAGCTTATCCTTCTGCATGTTCTTTTTTAACATCTCTTCATCAGGGGTTAAATAGCGCCCGCCCATCTTCTTTAAATCTTCATCCAGCCTGTGATGCATCTTTTCTATCTTCTTATATTCCTCATCAACCCCTCTTACATGATTTATTAAATCCATATCCTCTTCCATATCCATATTGCCACCTCCATAATCCGCAATTTTATCCTACCTTTAGATATCTCTCGTCCTGCCTGTATGCTGAAATGTCATCAAGCGCCATCAGCAGTGCATCCTCCCTCGGATTATCATAATATCCCTTTCTGACAGCCACCTCTTTAAAACCGAATTTTTCATACAGCTTTACGGCTGCTGCATTAGAACACCTTACTTCAAGGTTTACACTCTTTGCCCCTCTATAAGCGCTGTCACTCAGTGCAAATTTTATCAGGTCGTTTCCGATACCCTTTCTCCTGACCCCCTCGTCCACTGCAAGATTCAATATATTCATCTCGTCAAAAACCAGCCAGTAGCATATATAGCCAAGGATTTTATTGTTCCTGTCCTTTGCTACATATAAGTACGAAAAAGGATGATCTGTCAGTTCACATAGAAACATCTCCCTTGACCATGGCATTGAAAAGGAGGCCTGCTCAATCCTCAGCACATCCTTGATATCCCCCTCTTTCATATATTCAATTTTAAAACTATAAAACTCCATTCCCCCTCCTTAAATACAAAACACCTATCCCCCTAAGGCAAAACTTTTTTTCTCCAGATTTATCTCTGCCTCAGACCTTCTGATATAAAACGGCGCAAGGCCTGAAGGATCTGCGGCCTTCCCGTCTCTTATTTTTTTAAGGCCGAGTTCAGCAACAGAGACGCCTGAAGGCATATTTCTATTCTTTGGCGCAAAATGCGCCCTATCCTTTAATATATCAAGGATCCTCTCCCTATAGATATCCACTGCATCTCCCAGAAAAATTATATCCTCATCATACTCCCTGAGAAACGTTTGCATGTCTATTGCCATGTCCTGTACAAGCCTTTTAATCCCCCCTTTTCCGTCAGATTTAAACATGGCTGCATAAACCTCATTCCTCCTCGCATCAAGGATTGGACATATCAGGTATTCAGCATAGGCAAGATTAAAGGCCAGCGCCTCAAGTGTGGAAACTGCTGCCACTGGTTTATTGCAGCCCATTGCAAACCCCTTTACTGTTGCAAGGCCTATGCGAAGGCCGGTAAATGATCCCGGGCCGATAGACACTGCAAAACCGTCTATATCCTTTGGCATGATCCCTGAATCCTTCAGCAGCCTGTCTATTGCAGGCATCAGACGCTCTGAATGCGTTGCGCGGATATTCAGGCTGTACTCTGCAATTGCCCCTTCATCATCAATCAGGCCAATGCTTCCCATCATTGTAGCAGTATCTATGCCGAGGACCTTCAAGGCTTTCTCCGGACTACCCCCTTAATCTGTAGTTAATCTTAATTAATTTAAAAAGAAAAGTCAAAAGAAAAACTTGTCTTTAATCAGCCTTCCGATGCCTTTTACATAAGACTTGACATAAAATATAAAGTAATATTTACATGCTATTCGTAAATGTGTTAAACTTTTAATGTATGTCAGAAAATTCATCCTTCTTCTCACAGATATGTGTCGCACAGTGCAGGGGCAGCTGCTGTGATCCATGGTGGGGCATCATTTCTTATACAGTTGTCAGGAAAAACATCTTTGCAGGCCTAAATGATTTTAAGGCTGAATTACTAAAGGGCATTAATGAAAGGGCAAAGAGGATAATTGAGGGATATAAAACCAGTGATACACCTCCAAGGCCGCTTTTCAATCTTCCTGAGAGATACAACATTTCCATAACGGATATAAAGATCAATGGCAGCAGCGCGGCAATAAACATACTTGCGATGTTCGCCTTCCGCTGCCTTTTTCTTTCGCAGGATAAGACTTGCGCTATACATCCGAGTTATATGAACGACGTTGATATACGGCCTCCCCATTGCGGATTTATGGGTTCATTAAATGCAAAACCCGGCGAAAAGGGATATTGCCGCATCATTCACGCTGCTCAGGCGGCATCAGACAGCAGCGAAGCAATAAAAAGGGCAATGGGTGTGGAAGGAGAGGCAAGCGGGAAATATTACAGGGAGGGCGTTAATACAGCAGAGGAGGCGTCTGAGGCCATAATAAACAGCCTTAAAGAATACCAACGTAGGAATACGGCTAAGCCGATGTC
>CAKKST010000442.1 GCA_919903585.1 Nitrospiria bacterium
AGAGGAACATGGCAAACATCCCGCCAAAGAGGACTGTAAAGGCATAGCAGAGGAGCGTCACCTTTGTCACCTCTTTTGCGAGCCTTTCGTACCTCATATCCTTTGTCCTCATACCAATATACTCACACACAACAATGAATATAGGCGTGCCAAGGATAAATGCGCCAAAGAGGAGATGTATCTCGCTTATTATCCAGATTGCCACCCTGTTGCCGATATATGGGAATGTAATCTCCACCTCCGGGATATCAGATTGCGCTGCAGCATATGCAGAGATTGTTAATCCCAAGACAAGAAGAGATGTAAAAATATAGATCAAAGAGATATTTTTCTTTTTCATCTTACTCCTCCTCTTCTTCGCCTGCCTTAGGCTCCTTTGCAGTCTTCTGCAACTCTGCCCTTATCTTAGAAACTGGTTCGCCTTTAAAAACATCCCTTAGTTTAAAATGTTCATGTATTGCCTTTCCCTTTCCCTTTCCCTTTCCCTTGCCTGTCTCTTTTACTGCCTTTTCAAAGTCAAGTTTATATTTAGGGTCTACTGATGGTGTGAATGGTGTATAAGGCTCTTTCGCGCCTTTCCATGGAGAGCCTTTATAGTTTAAATGACACCCTGCGCATGCCTCCTCATAATTAGATATCTGGCCCGTGTCAGCCAATTCCTTTCTTGGTGTTGGCTGTTTTGTCTTCTTAAAACTTGCGCCTGCCTCTTTGTGCTTTTTTCTATAAAGACTGCCAGCGCCATGACACATCTCGCAGCCAACTGACTGCAGGAATTTTGCCTTTTTCTCAGGCATGTCAGGTTTATAGCCTCCCTTTTCTCCATAACCTGTTGTATGGCAGCCAATGCAATCCTTATCATTTGTATAGTCCTTATTAGGATCAAGCTTTGCCTTTTTCTTTTCATTTGCCTTGACCTTTGGCTTTAATGAATCAAATGCCTTTGCATGTGTTGTGTCTAACCATGAATCCCTCTGGCTTATATGGCACCCCCCGCACTTTTTGTAGCTTACATAAGAGCCCTTTTCTTCTGCAAAGACTGTTGAAGCAAATACAATTACCGCTGAAAGAGAAACAAACAGAATTAACCTTTTCATAGTTATCCCCCTTTCTTTCCAAATAGGATTTCTGCAACCCTTTTGTCCATCCCTTTCCTGCAGCTTGGACATCCGTCTGGATTGTCATCCTGAAAATATGGCCGTCCGCACTCAGGGCACTCTGATGTTTCTCTTTTTTCGCTGATATCCTTTGGCTCTATATCATTTCCTTTTCGGCTCTGATAATCCCCCCTTCCCCCCTTTACTAAAGGGGGGTGAGGGGGGATTAAAATGGATAAAAACTCCCTTCTTGTGTACATGGCATTGCCTTTTGTTGTCATTGCGAGCCCTTCGCTTGTCATTCCGAGCGAAGCGAGGAATCTCGCTTTTACGCTCAGGGTAAACTCCGCGAAGCAATCTCGTAACCCCCTTGATCCCCCTTAAATTAAGGGGGAAATAGGGGGTTATAGATTAAGCCCTTCCTTTTCTGTTTCTAAAAAGCCCTTTGTCAGCCTTGCAACTTCTTTGTAAAATGGATGAAAGGCGAATCTGTCTAAATCATCCAAAAAGCCAAAGACCCATTTATTGATATGATTAGAAAAAAAATCCTTCTGAAGATTGCCCCATTCTATGGCTGCCTTTTCATTATTATCCTTTAATGCTGCTGATTCCTTATCTGATAGATAGGCCATAAACTCCAACTCCATTCCAAGATGGTCTGGGAATGTCTTACAGCCCTCTTTAATAATCAAACCGCACCTCTTGTAGAATTCCTCTGTCTTCCACGCAGGCTCCTGATTAAGCAGGTCCTTTAAGCGGACTGATTCATAAGGCGGTATGCCGCCCGGGACAATAAATAAGGCCGCATATTCCTGTGCGAGGGTATCTAACAGTTTTTCTTCGGGTAATTCAAATAAGACCCTGCCAAAATCTACGCCAATGCCATTGAGTGAATCAATTATTTCTTTGGATTTGATTTGTGTTAGGAATTCAGACGAGATTTCTTTAATATAAAATAAGGATAGAAGATGATACAGGCTGCTTCTGCCTTTGGCTGCTAATGCTAAATCCAGGTCCAAAACCTTGTTTAACATACGCCACCCCCTACTGATTCTTTGCAGCAGTTCTTTACCAAATAGCAGTTGTAGCCTATTTTTAGGTTAGCATTTTAAACTTTTCTTAGACACACTAAGCCTCTTGGAATCAACATCTAATCTTTTAATATCCTTTCTTAATTCTTTCAAGCACTTTAACAAAGGCAGATAAAAATTTTCACGGGATAAGGAATAGTAGACCCATGGTCCAACCCTCTTTGCCTTTACAAGGCCCGCATTCTTAAGATAGGCAAGATGTCTTGACACCTTTGACTGTCCCATCTTAAGAGTATCCATAATATTGCAGACACATAGGTCGCCGTCATGCAAAAGATTCAGTATCCTTAGCCTTGTCTCATCTGACAGCGCCTTGTATATTTTTGTAATATCTTCCATATGCCATATATATCTGCCTATGCGTATATATAGATGAATTTTATGCAATTGTCAAGAAAAATTTTATTTTAGACAAGGAAATCATTTTTATTTTAATTTCAGATTAGGAGCGTTTTTTCTCTTGATAACAGGAGGCGTTAAAAAGTGTTAGGCCTAAATCGGCACATCGGCTTCATCAATTGAGTTGCCTTTCTTCGTGAGTGTATACCAGACAATGTCACGTACTTCTGGTTCCGACTTTAATACTGCGTCAATTCTTCGTAACAGCTTCTCCATCGGCTTGTGATAATCATGATTTTTAAAGAAAGGTGAAAAAGATTAATAGAAATATTTTTCAGGATATCCTCGCCAGCAAGCAATATAGAGCCCTCCCTTATATCAAGGAACTCTATAGGAAATACATCAATGGAGGATCGGATATAATCAGGGCTAAGGATAAGCGGGGCAACAAATCCTGCCTCACGGCTTTTTTTATAAATCTGCGCAAGACCCTTTAGCGCTTCTGTATTTATATTCTTTAACAATATGAGGGTGTTCAGGTTTGACCTGCCGGGGATATAACCCTTCCCTGCTGCACTGCCATAT
>CAKKST010000443.1 GCA_919903585.1 Nitrospiria bacterium
ACGCATTAATTTATGTTAAATAAATCTCCCCTAACCCCTCTTTTCCAAAGAGGGGAACACACCCCTTTATCCCCTCTTAATAGAGGGGAAAGTTTCCCCCTTTAAAAAAGGGGGATTTTAAAAATTAACATTACACAATCATGTAACAGGACTTATTGTGTTTTTATTAGTATCTCCTCAGCACATCTCTTTCCGGACTCCACAGAAGATGCAGTGCACCCACCATTCGGCAGCACAGTCGCTCCAACACAGTAGAGCCCTTTTAATGGCATTGTATGCCCCGTCTTCTTATACTCAATGCTCTCTGCGACAGGCGCAATACAGCTTTCAAAGCCAATCTCATCTTCATAGTCCTCTGATGTAACCACCTTCTTATAGATGAGGGATTTGGTAAAATCTGGAATTACCCTGTCCACCATATCAATCACCCTCTCTGCCTCTTTCAGGATAATATCCTTTCTCTTCTCACCTCTCGGTGTAATAAATTTTATTGTGCCTGTATAGCAGTGTTCAGTTGTTGCCCCTGTAACTGCATCAGGCACAGAAACAGTAAACATAGGCTCCTCTGGAATCTTACCGTTATGCAGGCGGGCAAACATCTCCCTTATATCAGGCGGAAAATAACAATAAAGATGCACGCCGCTTATAATGCCTGCATTTGTTTTAAAGGCAGTAAATATGCTGTTCATCAAAAGCCCCGGCTTATATTTTTTTACTCTATTCTTAAATTCTGCTGAAAGCCCTTTGCCCTTCATAAGATTAAAGATAGTATCCTGAATCCCGCTGTTGCTTATAACAATATCTGCCTCTATCTCTTCCCCTGTTGTCTTCACACCTACTGCCTTATTCTTCTCTATGTGTATCCTCTCAACACTTATATTCGTCCTGACCTCTCCTCCGTTCTCTTTTATCACCTCTGATAACAGATCGGGTATCCTCTGTGCGCCATCTAATGGATAAAACGGGAAATCATAGCCATAGGTTCTTCCAAAGAGCAGATTGAACCAGTAGCTCGGCATCTTATGGGGAAGACTCCCTGAAAAAAAAGCGCCTATGTTTAATATATTTCTTAGTATGTCATTATCCGTAACCTCATCTATCACCCTGTCATTAGTTTTGTATCTCTTTGAATAGCTCTTAAAAACTATCTCCTTCATCATCCGCAGCCCAAAGCCAGCAATTTCTTTTTTGCTCATCCCGAACTCTGAAAGCTCTTTTATAAGATGAAGTCCGGGCGGAATGGTCATCACCTTCCCCTTGTTAAAGGACTTTACTGAAAAACCCAATGGCCTTAATGCGACATCCTTATTAAGCCTTGCAAAAGTCTTTAGCATACTCTTTGCAAAATAGTCTGCGCCAACATCAAACCTAAAGCCATCCCATGTCCTGCTTGAACATCTTCCGCCGATAATATTGTTCTTCTCTACCACAAGAACCTTTTTGCCTGCCTTTGATAAAAAGGCGCCCGCTGTAAGTCCGCCAAGGCCAGCGCCGATTATGATAATGTCGTAAACCTTGTCCATATATTTAATTTTTGATAACCTATATCACCCTCCCCCTAACCCCCTCCCATCAAGGGAGGGG
Source organism: Nitrospiria bacterium (assembly GCA_919903585.1). GTDB lineage: Bacteria > Nitrospirota > CAKKRA01 > 9FT-COMBO-42-15 > 9FT-COMBO-42-15 > JACPZJ01. Next base: position 1,585 of record CAKKST010000443.1, read on the forward strand.
GGATCGCTTAACATCCCCTCTCCCCTCGCGGGAGAGGGTTAGGGTGAGGGGGTCTTTATTATAACGCCTTCTTCACCATCTCTGCTGCCTTTCTGCCTGTCATGAATGCAGAAGGCACACCGCCGGGATTAAATGTCCAGTGCCCTGCAAGAAAGAGATTCTTAATGGGTGTCTTTTGCGGAAGCTTATTCTGCTGGTCTGCATCCATGCTCCAGCCTGATGAAGCGCCCATGCTGTTTAAGGTGTATCTACAAAATGTAAGAGGTGATGCTGTCTCTTTCACCACAATGTGCTTCTTAAGGCCGGGTATCACATCCTCTGTAAGTTCTATTAATAAATCAGCCGTCGCCTCTTTCCATTTTTTATATTCTTCCTTATCCAACTTCTCCTTCTCAAACCACGGCCTTGCTGAATCATCTCCAAAAGCGCCGATTATAACAACATGTTTGCCTTCCGGTGCAAGCCCTTTATCAGATAGAGAAGGTATGCCAATGCCAATAAAATCATGCCTATCCTTTTCAGGGAAATACCACATTATAGGGTTGACTGAGAGTCCCTTTAAATCCATATCAACACCGAGATAGACATAAAAAAATGACTCCGAGAGCCTCCATCTTTTAAGATTATCAAGATATTTCTGCGGCACACCCGCATCTCCATTTAACATTTCAAAAAAGGTCTGCCTTGCATCTGCATTGGAGATTACTGTCTTTGCGTTTATAATAGTGTTGTCAGAAAGCATAATGCCCTTTGCCTGATTGCCTTCTGTAACAATCTTTGCAACCTTTTTGCCATATAATATCTCGCCATTCATTTTTTTTAAATTCTCAGTCAGCGCATCAGAAACCTTCTGCATACCGCCCTTTGGATAGTAACCGTCTGCACTGTAGATAATATTCCAGAACCATGAGAGCATCATCATGGACACATTCGGAAATATGGCTGCAATCTTTAATATCCTTCTCAAATCCCTGTCTTTTGCAAGGCTGTCAACAATATCAGCGCCCTTCTTTCTGTAATATCTTGCTATATTCGAAAACCTCAGCGGGAAAACAGCATTAAATAAGAACCTTGACAAAGTATTCATAGAATCAGGGTCTGTTTTAAAAAGCCTGTACATCTCATCAGTAATCCTGCCCTGAATCTCAAAAAATTTTTCTATGCCTTCTGCCTCTCTGGAAAAAGTATTCTTTAAATATTCAATCGCCTCCTGCCTTCCTTTAGGGATAGTATATTTTCCATTTGAAGTGATAACCTCCATCAATGGATTAATCTGAACAAACTCTATCTTCTTCTCAATGCCAAGCTCCTGCAGAATTTTATAAATAACCCCGTCCTCGCCGCACTGGCTTATCCAGTGAACTGCAGCGTCAAAATTAAAACCCTTTCTCTCAAAGGATGAGACGCACCCTCCAGGCGTTGCATGCTGCTCAATAATTAGTGTAGAGCATCCATCCTTAACAAGAAAATTCCCTGCAGTCAGCCCGCCGATGCCAGAGCCGATTATGATTGAGTCGTAGGTTTATTCATGATCAACTTAACAAG
>CAKKST010000444.1 GCA_919903585.1 Nitrospiria bacterium
TCGAGCGGCTGTAACAATACCATTTACAGTAAAGATCCGTTCCGGCTGGGATTCTGAATCTACTAATTATCTTGAAATTGGCAGGATTGCCGAAGAATGCGGCGTTGACGCAATAACCTTACATTCAAGGACCGCCGCTCAGGGGTTTGGCGGGAGGTCCGACTGGTCTCATATAGCAGAACTTAAGAAGGCATTGAAGATCCCCGTCATCGGCAACGGGGATATAAAGACCCCAGAGGATGCCATGAGGATGCTGGACGAAACGTGCTGCGACGGCATCATGATCGGAAGGGGAGCCCTCGGGAACCCCTGGATATTCAGCAGGACACTGAAGTATATGGAAGAAGGGGTTCTACAGAAACCGCCGGCAGAAAAGGAGATACACTTAACCATTAAACGGCATATTGAAATGCTGGCAGATTATATGGGAGATAAATGGGCTGTCAGGGAGTTCAGGAAGCATATAAGCTGGTATACCAAGGGGCTTTTCCACAGCGCAGATTTCAGGAAGAGCGCAATTCACATAGACAGCATGGAGGCCCTCCTGGATGAGACTGAGGCCTATTTCGAGACCTTAGAGTCAATTGATGACGACTTCTTTTTCCAGGCATTCGGAAAAAAGAGCGGAAACGGAAAAAAGAGGGTCAAGATAAATAACACAGCAATTTTTTTTCAAGCCACCTCTTCCTTATAATTGCATCCAGCTGCAATACACTTTACTGATGTCCCTGCCTTTGTGTATTTTTCCACAACAAATGGTGCGCTGCATTGCGGGCACGGCTTGTTAATCGGCTTATCCCACAGGGCATATTTGCAATTTGGGTATTTGGAGCAGCCATAAAAGGCCTTTCCGCGTTTTGTCTTTCTTTCTAAAATCTCGCCTTCGCACCCTTTTTCAGGGCATTTTACGCCTGTAGTTTTAACAATGGATTTTACTGTCTTACATTCAGGGTATTTTGAGCAGGCAAGGAATTTGCCAAACCTCCCTCTCTTTACAACCATCGGGCTGCCGCAATTTTCGCACACCTCGCTGGTTTTTTCCTCATCAGCCACCGCTATTGTGCCTTCTGAGTTTTTGGTAAACTCCTTTGTGCTCTTGCACTCAGGATAGCCTGAACAGGCAAGGAATTGCCCATGCCTTCCCCATTTTATTACCATCTTTTTTCCGCATTTCTCGCAAACAATATCGGTAGGGATCTCCTCCTTCTTTATATTTCTCATCTCTTTCTGGGCAATAACGAGCTCCTCATTAAAGGGGTTATAGAAATTCCTTACGGCCTCTGTCCATTCCTTCTGCCCCCCTTCTATCTCATCCAGTTCCTCCTCTAACTTTGCAGTAAATTCCACATTCAATACATTCGGGAAATATTTGACCAGAAGGTCGTTAATCAAAAATCCGAGTTCTGTTGGATGGAATCTTCCCTCTTTTTTCTCCACATACTTTCTCTCCTGAATAGTGGAGAGGATGTTTGCATAGGTGCTGGGTCTGCCAATGCCATTTTCTTCTAATTCCTTTATTAAAAGGGCCTCAGAATATCTTGGCGGGGGCTGGGTAAAATGCTGTTTTGGATCAATACTGTGGCGCTTTAATCTCTCTCCTTCTGCTAATTGAGGCAGCAGCTTCTCCTCATCAGAGGGCGCCTCCTCCTTTTTCTCTTCGCCGTTTTCCTCTGTTTCAGTGTATACCCTTATGAAGCCGGGGAATTTGATGACAGAGCCTGTTGCCCTGAAGAGATAGTCCTTTATCTTTATATCCACTGTGGTCTGGTCATATACAGCAGGATTCATCTGGCTTGCAATAAAGCGGTTCCAGATAAGTTTATAGAGATTGTATTCGTCCTTGCCGAGATATTTTTTTATTGATTCAGGGTCAATGTCAATAGAGGTCGGCCTTACTGCCTCATGCGCCTCCTGCGCGCCCTTCCTGCTTTTGTATACAGCAGGTTTTTCAGGCAGATAATCATTGCCATAGTTAGAGTTGATGTACCCCCTCGCCTCTTTCAGCGCCTCTGGCGCAATCCGCACAGAATCTGTCCTCATATATGTAATAAGGCCCACCGGCCCCTTTTCGCCAAGCTCCATGCCTTCATAAAGCCTCTGTGCGATCATCATGGTCCTCTTTGCAGTAAAATACAGTTTTTTTGCTGCCTCCTGCTGCAATGTGCTTGTGATAAATGGCGGTGATGGATATCTCCTGCGCTCCTTTTTCTCAATAGATGTTACAACAAAGTCGCCCTTTTCAACCTCGCTGATTATCTTCTTTGCCTCTTCCTCATTCTTTATCTCTGCCTTCTTGTCGTTAACCTTAAACAGCCTGGCCTCAAAAGGAGGCGGGTTCTTGCCTTCAAGCTGCGCTGTAATTGACCAGAACTCCACAGGGACAAAGGCCTGTATCTCACGCTCCCGCTCGCATATCAGCCGCACAGCAACAGACTGCACCCTGCCGGCGCTCAGGCCGCGCCTGACCTTTTCCCACAGCAGGGGGCTTATCTTATAACCAACTATCCTGTCCAGGACCCTCCTTGCCTGCTGGGCATTTACCTTGCTAAAGTTTATCTCAAGCGGATTGGCAATCGCCTCTTTTATAGCCCTCTCTGTTATCTCATTGAAGAGGACGCGGCATATCCTCTTGTCATCCCCCTTGCCGACAATCTGGGCAATATGCCATGCAATAGCCTCCCCCTCCCTGTCAGGATCAGAGGCGAGGTATATCTTTTCCGCCTCCTTGGACAGCTTTTTAATCTCCTTAAGGATCGCAGGCCTTGCGATTATGGCATACTCAGGTTCAAAATTGTTTTCTATATCCACGCCGAGCTTTTTCTTTGGCAGATCCATTACATGGCCGCCGGATGCCTTTACTATAAAGTTTCTGCCGAGATATTTATTTATTGTCTTTGCCTTTGCGTCAGATTCTACTATAACCAGTGATTTAGCCATCTGCTTAACAACCCCTTATAAACATATTTCCCGAGAGCCTCTTTACAGCGCCCTTTAGCTCCATATTTAAAAGAATGGATGAGACCTTATTGGTGGGCAATTTGCTGTCCATCATCACCTTGTCTATGTGCTTGGGCTCCAGAGAAATGACATTAAAGACCACCCTCTCTTCATCTGAGAGGTTAGAAACGACCTTGCCTTCCTTTAAGGATTTAAACTCCTTAATATTTTTTAATTCGCCCTTAAGCTGAGGTATAAGCTCTTCTATTATATCATCAGCAGTGCCGATTAGTTTCGCGCCCTTTTTTATCAGGCTGTTTGTCCCACTGCTCTGCCTTGATGTAATGTTGCCGGGGATAGCAAAGAGATCCCTTCCCTGCTCAAGGGCGCAATTTGCAGTAATTAATGAACCGCTGTCATCCGCAGCCTCTACTACTACTGTGCCGAGGCAGAGGCCGCTGATGATCCTGTTTCTCTGCGGGAAATTTACAGCCTCAGGCGGTGTGCCAAAAGGGAATTCTGATACCAATGCGCCTGAGCCTTTTATCCTTTCAGCGAGCCTCTTGCTTTCCGGCGGGTAGACAATATCTATGCCGCATCCCTGCACTGCTATAGTCCTTCCTCCTGCATCAAGGGCAGATAAATGGGCAAAGCTGTCAATCCCCCTTGCCATACCGCTTACAATTGTAATCCCCAGCAATGATAATTCCCTCCCAATTGCCTCTGTCATCTGTCTGCCGTAATTTGTAGCTGACCTTGAGCCCACAATTGCAACCGATAGCCTGTCTTCATTTTTAAGCCCGCCATTAACATACAGATAGGGCGGGGGATCATATATGGCCTTAAGATTTTGCGGGTAATCATCATCCTTCAGCGTAATAATCGTTATACCGGCGCTCTTTATCTTTGATAACTCATCGCCTATTTTCTCTTTATCTCCCTTAAAATCCCTGATCTCCCGCACTATCTTTTCGTTTATCCCGTCAATATTATTCAGCTCTGACGGCGCTGCTGAAAAGACAGCCTCGGGTGAGCCGAGGTGTTCAATTAATCTTTTATACAGAACCCTTCCAATCCCCGGGACGCTGTTCAATGCTATCCAGTAATAGATGTCCCCCACAAAAAGCCTCTCCCTCTTTATTGTTTAGCAGATAAGAATAAAAAAAGCCAATAATGTCTGT
>CAKKST010000445.1 GCA_919903585.1 Nitrospiria bacterium
TTTTTATCACCTTGGCCCCTTTGGCTTGCTGCAAGGGGCTAAAAGAGGAGAGATGATGAAATTAAAGGTCTTGGGTTGTTATGGCACAGAGCTCGCTGATTATCATGCTACATCTTTTTTGATTGATAATAGCTTGCTGGTGGATGCAGGGACAATTACGTCCATCCTTGCTATCAATGACCTGATAAAGATCAAGAATATCCTTATAAGCCATCTCCATTTTGACCATATAAAGGGCATACCATTCCTGACGGATGTTGTCTTTGGAAGGATAAAGGAGCCGATTAATATTGTGGGCATAAAAGAGGTGATTGATGGCCTGCGGAACCACCTGCTGAATAATATAATCTGGCCTGATTTTACAGTTATCCCCCCCGCTGTTATAAAGCTGAGGGTGATTGAAGAGGGGAGATTTGAACAAGTGGGTGATTTTGAGGTAAAGGCCATAAGGGTCAATCACACCATTCCTACGACAGGCTTTATTATAAAGAAAAAGGACACGGCAATATTATACAGTAGCGACACAAAAGAGACCGAGGATATATGGACAGAGGCAAAAAAGACCCCGAACCTAAAGGCTGTAATAATTGAGACATCCTTTCCAAATGACTCCCAGAAACTGGCTGATATAAGCGGACACCTTACGCCCGAAGGCCTGAAAAAGGAATTATCAAAGATAGATTCCTTAAATGCGCCTATTTGTATATATCATCTAAAATCGCAGTATGATCTGAAATTGCTGAAGAAGGAGATAAATACCATAAAGAACCGCAAGATTATATTCCTTGAGGACGGGAAGGAGTATAAATTTTAGATGGGCTGGTTTAAAAAGGATACTGTTGCCAGCGAGACAACCCCTGAAAAGAAGGTTAAGATACCTGAGGGCCTCTGGGTAAAATGCAATAGCTGCAAGGAAATAATCTACAGGAAAGAGGTTGATAATAATCTTAAGGTCTGCCCCAAGTGCGGTTACCACTTCCCGATATCCATAGAGGAGAGGATTAGCCAGCTTGTTGATGAAGGTACATTTAAAGAGCTTTACAGCACCCTTGCACCTGAAGACCCTCTGGAGTTTAAGGATTCTATAAGATACAAGCAGAGGCTGAAGAATTACCAGAAAAAGACAGGGTATAATGACAGCATTGTGATCGGCACTGGCGCTGTTGGCAGTTATACAGTAGTTCTTGGCATACTGAATTTCAGTTTTATGGGCGGCAGCATGGGCTCTGTGGTTGGAGAAAAGATTGTCCTTGCTGTGGACAAGGCCATTGAGACCAGAACACCGCTTATTATTGTAAGCGCCTCCGGCGGCGCGAGGATGCAGGAGGGGATAATCTCCCTGATGCAGATGGCAAAGACGAGCGCAGCTATTGCTCGGCTCGGCGATGCAGGGCTGCCATATATCTCAATACTTACTGATCCCACCTTCGGAGGGGTTACTGCGAGTTTTGCAATGCTTGGCGATATTATTATTGCAGAGCCAAAGGCGCTAATAGGTTTTGCAGGCCCCCGTGTTATTGAACAGACCATTAAACAGCAGCTTCCTGCCGGCTTTCAAAGATCAGAATTTCTCCTTGAACACGGCCTGATAGATATGATTGTGGAGAGGAAGAAATTAAAGGAGACGCTCACTAAAATAGTGGCGTATTTTTAAATCTCATGTTTTAAACCTTAAACCTGCCGACCTGATCCTGTAATTGCTTGACTAATTCTGTGAGTTTGACAACCTCAAAGTCCATGGATGAGACCCTGTCTACATTTTCCGTTGTAGTGTTCTCTATCTCGCTTATGGCCTTTAATATTAATTTGCTCTCCCCCTTCTGTTCATTAATGCTTGTTAATGCAGATTGCACCCTATTGGCAATATCCCCCATTGCCTTTGATATCTGGTTGCTCCCCTTTGATTGCTCAAGGGTTGCCCTTTTTACCTGCCCTGTAACCTCTCTTATCTCTTCTGCAGCGAGGGATATCCTCCTGCCTCCTGTTGCCTGTTCCTGTGTTGCCTTAAGGATGGTATTAACAGACCTTGTTACATTGGACATTGATATCTTTATCTGCTCGCTTCCTTTTGACTGCTCCAACGTGGCCTTCGCAATTTGAAAAACCATGTTTCGCGTATCCTCTGCACTCGCAGCGATCTTGTTCAGTGCATCGCCTGCCAAGGTAGAGAGTGTTACGCCATCACGCATACTCTTGAGCCCTGAATCCATTGCCTTTGCAGCATCCTGAGTCTCGGTCTGAATGGATTTGATTATCGGGTCTATTTCCTTTATAGATACCGCTGTCCTTTCTGCAAGGTTTTTTATCTCATCTGCAACAACAGCGAATCCCCTGCCATGTTCGCCTGCCTGTGCCGCTATTATTGCGGCATTTAAGGCAAGGAGCGTGGTCTGCTCTGCGATCTCATTTATAACATTTAATATCTTGTCTATCTCCTTTGACTTGTCTCCAAGCTTTTTTACTATATTTGCTGACCCCTCTACACTTTCTTTTATAGCATGCATGCCATCAAGTGTTTTACTTACAGCCTCCTTCCCATCCTGCGCGAGTTTTAGTGTCTGTTCAGAGCGGTCAGCAGATAGCTTTGCTCCCTTTTCTACCTCTTTGATAGATGTGCTAATTTCAGAAATAGAGGCAGCCGTCTCCTCTGCCATTGATGTTAAGGATTCCACCTCTTTTGATACCTCTGTTATTGACTGACCCATCTCTATTATACTGCTTGAGGTCTCATCCACAGATATTGCGGATTTTTCCGCCTGTTTGGAGACCTCCTGAATGGAGGAGACGATCTCTGTCACTGATGCTGCCACATCATCTGATATGGTAGAGAGCTCTGTCATGTGCTCTGAGACCTTATTAAGGGAGGAATCCATCTGGTTTAATGAGGCAGCGGTGTTTTCAATAGAGATTGATTGCTTCTGCGCGCCGGTAGAGACACTCTTTGAAAAGTCTGATATGTTTTTCATGGCGCCTACAACATTTTCAGATGTTGCGGTTACTTTTTTAATAATGCCCTGCAGGGTGTCCACAAATGTATTGAACCATCCTGCGAGCTGCCCAACCTCATCCTTTGAGGATATATCAAGCCTCTTTGTCAGATCGGCCTCGCCCTCTGCTATATTTTTAAGCAGCCCTATAACCCTTTCCATGGGGTTTACAATCCTTCGTGCAGTAATAACCCCGAGAAGTATGACAACTGCCAGAAAGATAGAGGTCATTAGTATAAGTGTGTATCTAATCTTATTAACATCTTCTTTGAGCGAAGACAGAGAGTCAATAATATAAAGAGTGGCTATGGTGTTCTCCTTCCAGTCCTTTAGCTCAATGGATGCGAGGTGCCACTCCTCTTTATTGATTGTCCCTGTATAGATATTTATTCCGTCTTTGCTTTTATTTGCAAGGGTTATATCCTTTATTTTTTCGCCTGTATTAATCTTGGCTGTAGATAAAACTATCTCCCCTTTTGAATTACCCAGAAGGGAGTCCATGCCTGTGATTGATTTCAGGGATTCCAGAAATTCCGTGTCAATATACCTGCCGAGGACAAAAATACCAATGGTCTTGTTATTGCTTGATATCGGGGAGCCGACAATAAGATTTATCCCCTTTTGGCCTTCAATGAGGGATACGAAATCCCTGCCTGAGAGGGCGGTGCTTATAAGATCAGGGGAGGAGATTGCCCCCTCCTTCTGGCCAGCACCCTTCCATTCCCTTGCCAGAACAACCCCGTTTTGATCCAGCACCTCAACGACATCAATGTTTAATATCTTTCTGACAGGTATGAGTATATTCTGAAATTCCTGTCTTGATGCATTGAGGCCCACACCCAACACTATCTCTCCAGATCTCGCATAGTATGATGCCTGTTCCAACAAGAGTTTTTTTGTATCTTTTTCTAAATTGCCCTTTATATTTACTGCTGCGAGCTTGAGCCTTTGATGGGAGAGGCCGGTGAGCTTTTTTGTGATCAGATTGGATACAATCAGGGTGGAAATAAGCATGGGGATGGAGATAAGGGCAATAAAGGCCATTACAAGCCTGGTCTTTATTGTATATCCACCGAGCCTTTCAATGATCCTCTTTAGTATCATCTCCCCCTCATCTTCATCCCATTATTCTATTCTTCCTGCTCTTCCTGCTATCTTTCTTTCCCGCTCTTTACCGGATTTTCCTTTGCAACCCAGTCTGCCTTTGAGCCGTCGTAGAGCCTTACATCCTTATAATCAAGGAGCCTTAATGTAAAATATGTGCCGCCGGCGAGGATGCCAAACATGCAGGAGGAGATTACCGTATTGTCCCTCTTGATTCCTTCTTCCTTCTCATACATCTGCATAAGTTCATCCTTTGTTTTTAATACCTTTACGCTTGCACCCTGAAGATTCTCCATCCAAGGGATATTGATTGTGCCGGGAACATGCCCTTCCACCCAGTCCTTAGCAGGTTGAACATTAATTACTTTTACCTTTGGATTTTTAAGATTATTCTTTACCCATTCTGTATCAACTATCCGATTTTTATCAATATTCGCCTTAAATGAAACAGGCTTTACCTTTGGTATGTCTGTGGATAAAGGCCTCTTCTCAGCCTCCCATTTCTGAAACCCGCCATTTAAGACACCAACGTTCTTATGGCCATGATACTCCATTACCCAGAACATATAGGCTGCCCATTTGTGGTCAGCATCATCGTAGAATATCACCTTTGTATTTGGGCCTATGCCGAGCCGCTCAAGATTCTGCTCAACTACCTCTTTGTCGGCGATCATGCCCTTTACACCGCCTCTTGTGGTTGTAACAAGCTCATGGGAGGAGGGGACTGCATTCTTAATGTGCCCCTTCATATAATTGGCTGAGCTCCTTAAATCCACAACCCTGATATTGGGGCTGTCAATGTTCTTTGCAAGCCACTCTGTCTCTATCAGGAGGCTGGCATTTGGATAGTCGCCGGCAATAGCAGTAAACGGTAAAAACAGTAAGGTTAATAATAAAAAAAAGGCTAAGCTGTGTCGCTTGATGTTCATTTCTTTTACCTCCTTGTTTTATAAGGGTTTTTAGTATTGTTTATGCCTAAAAAGCAAATACAGGGGCACAAAAGGGTAATATTTTCAATAATATCACTAAAATCCCATTTGTCAAGAAAGGCAGGCATTTTGTTTGACAAAGGACAGGCTGGTTGGTATAGTTTAAGAGTATCGAAGAGTTAAAGAGTAGGGGTAACCCCCAGCGGTTGCCCTCAAAAGGGCGGCCACAGAGGGCCGCCCCTACAGAAATCAGGGAGGATATTTTTGGGTAAGAGCGGCTTGACATCAGGGATTATAATTGGACTTATTTTTTTTATTATATCATCTGCTGGCGCAGAACTCTTTCATTTTGTTGATAGGAATGGTGTGATACACTTTTCCAATGCCCCCACTGATCCCAGATATAAACCTTTTACAGGCAAGAAATTTTCAAGCTATGAGCCTAACAGGTATTCTGAGAAGGATTTTAATAAGATAATAGAACAAAAATCAAAGAAGTACAAGGTAGACCCGGCCCTTGTAAAGGCAGTGATAAGGGCTGAGTCAAGCTTTGACCCGCAGGCTGTCTCATACGCAGGGGCTCAGGGGCTTATGCAGCTTATGCCTGTTACAGCAGTAAACCTTGATGTGATTAATCCCTTTGATCCCGAGGAGAACATTGAGGGCGGTGTGAAATATCTCAGATACCTCCTAAGTCTCTTTAAGAATGATTTGAAACTTGCCCTTGCAGCCTATCATGCAGGCGAACAGAATGTCGCTAAACATAATGGAATTCCGCCAATACAGCAGACGAGGGACTATATAAAAAAGGTGCTGGATTTTTACAAGGGCTATGGCGGCAATATTGCCGCTAAGCAAAAGGAAAAACCTATATACAAGGTTGTAACAGCAGACGGGACTGTGACTTTTACAAACAAACCTGAACTATACAAAAACCAGCAGATTTATCTCCTGAGCATGAAGGGTAAATAAGATTATATCCTCGGCAATGTGATGCCTGTCTGGCCCTGATACTTTCCCTTTTTATCCGCATAGCTCACCATGCAATCCTCATCAGATTCCAGAAAAAGCACCTGTGCAATTCCTTCGTTGGCATATATCTTTGCAGGCAGAGGTGTTGTATTGCTTATCTCAATTGTAATATAGCCCTCCCATCCTGCCTCAAGCGGCGTGAAGTTTGTTACTATGCCGCACCTTGCGTATGTGCTTTTTCCAAGAACGATCCCTGTTACATTTCGCGGCATCTTAAAGTATTCCACGCTCATTGCAAGGGCAAAGGAATTTGGGGGTATTATACATATATCGCCTTTAAAATCTATAAGGGAATTGTGATCAAAGTTCTTCGGGTCTACCACTGTGGAATTGATATTTGTAAATATCTTGAATTCATTGCCAACCCTTATGTCATAGCCATAGGATGAAAGTCCGTATGAGATGACGCCGTTTCTTTCCTGTGCCTCTACAAAGGGTTTGATCATCTCCTTTTCCTTTGCAAGTTTCTGTATCCACTTATCGCTCTTTATCATAAAAATACCCCCTTTTTATTTTTGATGGAGTATAACATCTATTTTCTCAACAGGCAATTATTTTTAAATAGAGCTGTGTAATTTGTGCTATACTCTACAGGTAAAAATCAGAAATCGCCCTCCCCTTTGTAATAGAAGGGGGGGTGATGAGGTACACAGAGCGGGTGATTTTAAGGATGACGATAGGCAGCGCTTTTGATATTGCCTTTTTGACTGTTTTTAAGTAAAATTGTATTATATAACTTAAAATAAGGAGGCATTAAATGCCAACGGTGCAAACCAATTATGAACATATATCTTTGGACGAAAAAGGCGTTCCTATTATATCAGGAACAACTGCGAAGGTAATTGAAGTAGTTTTGGAAAAGATAGCATATGGGTGGAGTGCAGAGGAGATACACTTTCAGCACCCGTATCTGACCTTGGGACAGATATATTCAGCTTTGGCTTATTATTCGGATCATCAGGAAGAACTGGACAAGGACATTGAACAACGAATTGAACATGCTGACCACTTATATCGTTCAATGGGACATTCGCCATTGTTTCATAGATTAAAAACAAAGGGGCTTATTTAGTGTCCATCCCTAAACCCCTCCCCTTAGAGTTTCAATAGGAATGTGTGTGAGAAACCTTGAGACAATTTGTAATCATGGAGAGATTGAGGAAATAGAGAATCGTGTTGAATTTTTGCCGTTGAAATAATAAAGAATCAATGATTCTATTGTATGTATTCCTCTAAAC
>CAKKST010000446.1 GCA_919903585.1 Nitrospiria bacterium
TATTCGGGACAGCAAAGAAGAGGATAATTCTTGCCACCTTTGCCTCAAACATCCACCGCATTCAGCAGGTGATAGATGCGGCAGTAAAGTTTGACAGGAAGGTTATATTAAATGGCAGGAGCATTATAAATAATGCACAGGTGGCCCTTGATCTCGGTTATCTCAAGATGCCTGAGAAGACATGGATAAAACTTGATGAGATGAAGAATTATTCCCCTGATAAGATTGCAATAATTACCACAGGAAGTCAGGGTGAGCCGATGTCATCCCTTGCGAGGATGGCTGTTAATGAGCATAAGGATGTACAGATAGAGGAAGACGACACAGTAGTCCTTTCATCAAGGGTAATTCCCGGAAATGAGAAGGCAATATCACGGATTATAAATCACCTATTCAGAAGAGGGGCAAATGTGATCTATGAGGATGTCTCTGACATCCATGTCTCTGGCCATGCAAGTCAGGAGGAGCAGAAGCTGATGATGTGCCTTGTGAGGCCGAAGTATTTTATCCCTATCCATGGCGAGTACAGGCATCTTGTACATCATGCACGGCTTGCAGAGATGCTTGGCATTAGTAAGGATAATATATTTATTATTGAAGACGGCGATGTGATAGAATTTAACGGGGACGGCGCTGTTAGAAAAGAAAAGGTGCAGGCAGGAAGGGTATTTGTTGACGGAAAGGTGATTGGTGATGTGGGTAATATTGTCCTGCGCGACAGGGCGAGGATCGGCGCAGACGGGATTATCATTGTGCTTGTCAGCGTTGAAAAGGTGACAGGCCGGGTGGTTACAGGGCCGGATATTGTAACGAGGGGGTTTGTATTTGAGGAGGAGTCGCAGGAATTGATTGGGGAGATGAAGCAGGTGGTGAGCGATCTGCTCGGCCAGCTTGAGCAGGAGCTGATGGCAGACTGGGTAGTGGTGAAGACAAAGGTGAGAAACACCCTGAAAAAATTCCTGATAAAAAAGATGGACAGAAAGCCGATGATAATACCGATTATAGTGGAGTTATAGGATAAAAATTATGGCGCAGCAAAAGGAAGAGAGCCGCTTTAATGAGATTATCGGGGTAATGCTGATAGCAGCGGGGCTTCTGATTTCAATAAGCCTGATAAGCTATCACAGCGATGACCCCTCTTTTAATACAGCCTCGCAGCAGACTGGGATAAAGAACTGGGCAGGCGTTGTCGGCGCATATCTTTCTGACGGCCTATTTCAGCTTTTTGGCGGCGGAGCCTATATATTCCCATTTTTTGCATTTCTCTTTGGCTTTAAAAAGATACTGGATATAAAATCAAGGAGATTTTATTTAGAACTGACAGGCGCCATTATCTTTCTGTTTTCCCTTACAGCCTTTTTAACAATCACATACGACAGGATACCCACATTTTATGGCGCCCATATCCCTTCCGGCGGCCTGCTCGGCGATATAATCTCCTATCTCCTCCTTAAATCTTTAGCAAGGCCGGGTGCGTATATAATAGTCATTGCGCTCGGTATAATCTCACTTATCATCTCAACCAATATCTCGCTTATACAAATCTTCATGTGGTTCTGGGATAATGCCCTTAATGCCTATGACAGGGTCAAGACAGAGAAGATAATAAAAGAGGAGCAGGAGAAAAGATGGAAGGAAGAGGGGATTATCCGCGAGAAGGGTATATTTGATGATAAGGAGCTGCCAAAGATTACAGAGACAAAGAAGATTGTAACACAGGAGCATTTTACCTTTGCAGAGACCAAAAAGATCGGGGAATATCAATTGCCCCCATTAAAACTCCTGAATGACCCGCCTGTCTCTGCGAGAAAGATATCAAAGGAAGAGCTCCTGATGAACTCAAGCATACTTGAGAAAAAGCTCCTTGATTACGGCATAGAGGGAAGGGTGATAAATGTCCATCCCGGGCCTGTGATTACCATGTATGAATTTGAGCCTGCCCCGGGTGTTAAGGTGAACAAGATAGTGGGCCTTGCAGATGACCTTGCGCTGGCAATGAGGGCATTGAGCGTGCGTATTGTGGCGCCTATCCCCGGCAAGTCTGTTGTCGGCATTGAGATACCAAATAATATAAGAGAGGATGTCTTTTTTAAGGAGATATTATCATCCGATGCATTTTTAGAGGCAGGCGCAAGGCTTCCCCTTGCCCTCGGAAAGGATATATTTGGAAATCCTGTTGTGACTGATTTAACGAGGATGCCGCACCTGCTCGTTGCAGGCGCAACAGGCTCAGGCAAGAGCGTCGCATTAAACTCCATGATATGCAGCATCCTCTTTGCAGCAACGTCAGATGATGTTAAGCTCCTGATGATAGACCCAAAAATGCTGGAGCTTTCTATCTATGAAGGCATACCGCATCTTATCTCGCCTGTTATTACCCAGACAAAAGAGGCCGCAGGCGCCCTGCAGAAAATAGTCGGCGAGATGCAGAGGAGATATAAGCTGCTTGCTGAAAAGGGTGTGCGGAATATAGACGGATACAATAATATGATCAGCTCAGAGGTCAGGATTAAGGATTCTGCCTTTAAGACAAAAAAGGTATCACATGACGAGTCCGAGACAGAAGATATAGAAGACAAGGGTGATGAAGAGCCGTCGCGCCTTCCATATATTGTTGTGATTATAGATGAGCTTGCAGATTTAATGATGGCATCAGCATACGAGGTGGAAGGCGCCATTGCAAGGCTCGCGCAGATGGCGAGGGCAGCAGGCATACATATTATACTTGCAACGCAGAGGCCGTCTGTTGATGTCCTGACAGGTGTTATCAAGGCGAATTTTTCTGCACGGGTATCCTTTCAGGTATCATCAAAGACAGATTCAAGGACAATACTTGATGCCAATGGGGCAGAGCAGCTCCTTGGCAGGGGGGATATGCTCTTTATGCCGCCGGGCACTGCGAGGATAGACCGCATACACGGATCATATATAAGCGAGGAGGAGATAAAGAAGGTTGTAGACTTTTTAAAAGAGCAGGCAGCGCCGTCATACGAGGCATTTATGCAGGCCCCCCTGCCTGAGGAGGAAGAGGATGCAGGCATGGAGGATGAACGTGATGAGTTTTACCAGAGGGCAGTTGATATTGTTGTATCTACAGGTCAGGCATCTATCTCAATGATCCAGCGAAAACTCCGCATTGGTTACAACCGCGCAGCCCGGATGGTAGAGATGATGGAGGAGGACGGCATTGTCTCCCCGCCAAATGCAGGGAAGAGAGAGGTAATATACAGGAGAAGCCTGTAAAAAAAGGGTGAAGGGGATAGGGTGAAGGGTCAAGGAGGATAGATAAATAAAAATGCAAAAGTCAAAGTATAAAATGACATGTCAAAAATTAAAAATCAAAATTAAGGAAGCCTTTGTCTTATTAATAATTGTGCTGTTGCCTTTTTCAGTTTCTGCTGCTGATCTAAAGGATGTTGTAGATAATTTACAGATGCGGTATGATAAGATAAAGGAGTTTCAGGCAGATTTTTCTCAGGAGGCTGTATTTAAAATCAGCCAGATGACAGAAAAGGGGACAGGGAAGGTGTATATAAAGAAGCCTGATATGATGCGCTGGGACTATATTAAACCCAGAAGGCAGACAATCATTATAAATAAGAGGGATATCCTAATCTATCTTCCTGATGAAAAACAGGTTATGAAGGATAAACTGCCAGCAGGCGGAGTAACACCTACTACATTTATTAGCGATGTGACGAGGATGAGGGACGATTTCAACATCTTGCTCCTTCAGGATAAAAAGGATTCAGATTCAGGGTTATACAACCTTATGCTCACGCCAAAGAAAGAGGGCATGAATATCAAGAAGGTTATACTTGATGTTTCAGAAAAGGATTATCTGATTTTAAAACTCACCATCACAGACCTTCAGGATAATGTTACCACTATTAGTTTTTCCAATATGAAGGCCAATGCAGGTGTCAAGGACGGCCTCTTTGCCTTTAAAATACCAAAGGGTGTAGAGGTGATTGAGAGGCAGAAGGCTAAATAGTTAGATGAACATCATTGAGGTGGTAAATTTAAGCAAAAGTTTTAAGGCCAAGAAGGGTACAATCACTGCAGTTAAGGATGTCTCCTTTAATGTAAGGATGGGCGAACTCTTTGGCTTTCTCGGCCCGAATGGCGCCGGGAAGACCACTACCATAAATATCCTCTGCACGCTTCTTACTCCCACATCTGGAAAGGCATTGCTAAACTCTTTTGATGTAGTCACAAACCCAAATGAGGTAAGGCAGTCCATTGGCCTTGTGTTTCAGGAGCCGAGCCTTGATGAGAAGCTTACAGCGAGGGAGAATCTGGAATTTCATGCTATGCTCTACAATGTCCCGAAGGCAGTAAGGGAGGAGCGCATAAAATATATGCTTGCGATGGTAGGGCTCTATGACAGGAAGGATGATCTGGTAAACACCTTTTCCGGCGGCATGAAAAGACGGCTTGAGATAGCGAGGGGATTCCTGCATCATCCGAGGGTATTGTTCCTTGATGAGCCGACACTCGGCCTTGACCCGCAAACGAGAAATCATATATGGGAGTATATACATCAATTGAGAAAGAAAGAGGAGATAACGATCTTTCTCACAACACACTACATGGCAGAGGCAGAGAACTGCGACAGGGTCGCAATAATTGACTATGGCGAGATTATTGCCATTGATTCACCATCTGATTTAAAAAAGGAAATAGGCGGTGATGTGATTACTGTGATTGCAGAAGACAGGGATAAGGCAAAGAAGACGATTGAAGAGGAATACAATTTCTCTGTGATAGAAAATGATGAAGGCTTGCACTTTGAGGTGGAGAATGGCGAGACCTTTCTGCCCAAATTTATCAAGAAGGCAGATTTTAAGATACTCTCTATAAGCCTAAGGAGGCCGACACTTGAGGATGTATTTTTAAAATTGACAGGACGACGTATCCGTGAAGAATCAGCAGAGGCAAATACAGCATTAAAGATTCATGCAAGGAGGCTTATGAGGTGAGCCCCATTAGACCTAAAGGAATTATGAAAGATACTATTAAAAGTTGCTTTTGGCGGGCGCTGCAGCAAGCTATAATGCCCCAAGGAGGTCTAACGGGGTGAGCCGAAATATGATGGGGATATACACAATCTGGCTCAGGGATGTGCGCAGGTTCTGGAGGGACAGGCCGAGGATAATTGGCGCAACCATACAGCCTGCCTTGTTTCTCTTTCTCCTCGGCACAGGCCTTGGCCGCGGGATAGTAGGGGCATTTGGCAATGATATTCGGGGGGACTATCTTACCTTTATCTATCCGGGGATAATAGGCATGTCCATCCTCTTTACATCTATTTTTTCTGCCATTTCTATTGTATGGGATAGGGAGATAGGTTTTCTAAAAGAGGTAATGGTGGCGCCAATTTCACGCTGGGCAGTTGCAGTCGGCAAGGCCTTTGGCGGAAGCACGGTTGCAGTCTTTCAGGGGAGCCTCATGCTGATCTTCGCGCCTTTTATTAATGTACACATTACACCTGCAATTGTCATAACACTTATACCTGTAATATTTCTTATCGCCTTTTCAATAACATCCATTGGCATAGTTGTGGCAGCGAGGATGCACTCCATGCAGGGCTTTCAGATAATAATGAATTTCCTTGTGCTCCCCATGTTTTTTTTAAGCGGCGCCATGTTCCCCATAACAAATCTTCCGAGGTGGATGGCCATACTCGTGGCTATTAACCCGCTGACTTATGGCGTTGACGCGCTAAGGGGCGTAATCCTTGGATTCAGCAACTATTCACTGATAGCTAATATGAGTATTATTAGCGGTTTTGGTATTGCAATGATAATTGCTGCTATGATAATATTTGGAAAAGTGGAATAATGTAAAAATATTCATATTACACAGCAACGCAAATGAACATAAAAATACCCCCCTCACCCTAACCCTCTCCCGCAAGGGGAGAGGGGATTGAGAGGCAGCCCTCTTATTTCCCCTCCCTTGATGGGAGGGGACTAAGGGGAGGGTGTAAGAGGCATTTTCGTAGCAAGGGAGGAAGCTATTATGGCAGGAGAAAATTCATTTGACATAGTGTCAAAGGTAGAGATGCAGGAGGTCAGGAATGCAGTTGATCAGGCAATGAAAGAGATAGGCCAGCGCTTTGACTTTAAGGGAAGCAAGAGCAATATCACCCTTGATGAAAAGGAAAAGGAGGTGATCCTTATCTCTGATGATGAACAAAAATTAAAGAGTGTAATTGATATCCTGCAAACAAAGATAATAAAAAGAGGGATATCGCCAAAGGCGCTTATGTATGAGAAGGTTGAGGCAGCATCAGGGGGCACGGTAAGGCAGAAGTTAAAGCTTCAATTTGGGATACCGCAGGACAAGGCAAAGGAGATTGTAAGGATAATAAAAGACACAAAGCTGAAGCTGCAGACACAGATACAGGGGGATCAGTTGAGGGTCAGCGGCAAAGACAGAGACGACCTCCAGTCCATTATCCAGCTTCTGAAGGATAAGGACATGGGGATTGCAATGCAGTTTGTAAACTACAGGTCAAGTTAGCACTAATCCTGTTTCTGTCATTCCTGCGAAGGCAGGAATCCAGACTTGTCTATTTTTATAGATTCCCGCTCAAAAACTCTGCGGGAATGACAGGAAAAACTATAATGTCATGCCTGAATAGCCTGCCCCTGAATGTTTCTGTCAGGCATCCAGATTGTATAGATTCCAGCTTGCGCGGGAATGACAATAATGAAATTACATTAGGGAGGTTTTCATGAGGCTTACAAAAATATTTATCCTTATTCTACTATGGATAGTTGTAAATTCGCCATTTTTAGCAATTGCACAGGAAAAAGTGCCGAGGATAAAATTTGAAAAGACTACACACGACTTTGGAAAGATACCAGAGGACAAGATATTTGAATATTCCTTTAAATTTGTCAACGAAGGCGATGCCGCACTTGAGATAAAGGATACAGAGTCATCCTGCGGCTGTACAGAGGTGGCAGTAGATAAAAAGACAATAGAGCCTGGGCAAACAGGAGAAATTAAAACTACATTAAATCCGATCGGCAAAAGGGGAAAAATAAAGAAGACCATAGATGTTATGACTAATGATGCAGCGAACCCAAAGATTACCCTTACGCTAATTGCAGAGGTTCATGGCGTTTTAAAAGAGCATCCACAGGCAAAGGATGAAAGCATCTTCTCTGAAAAATGCGCGAAGTGCCATGTTGCAAGAGGTGTGGGTAAGTTAAGCCGCGACCTTTATCTTGCAGACTGTGCCTTCTGCCATGGAGACAATGGAGAAGGGAAGAGTGCAAGCGCATTAAATAGCCAGGAGTATCTAACTAAACATGATGCCGGATACATCAAGGACTGGATAGCGAATGGCAAAGAAGGCTCCGGCATGCCGGGATTCTCTAAGACAAAGGCCGGGCCATTGGATGATAAGCAGATTGAATCATTAGTAAGCTACATTACAAAATGGAAAAAGAAAGAGAAGGCTCCGGATACATCTAAGATTGCAGGCA
>CAKKST010000447.1 GCA_919903585.1 Nitrospiria bacterium
TATCCGACAATTTTGGGGAAGCTTGATAAACAAAATACATAAAAGAATCTATCATTCTCACAATTATGTTACTATTTTTATCTCTTAAATATGTAAGTTCAATTTCAGAAAAATCTGCTCCCCACGGCGGGTTCCCAATCACCACATCAAAGCCGCCGTTTTCCATGATTTCGCCGAAGCCTGCGGTCTTTGAGCTCCAGTCAAAGGGGTTGATGCGGCTGCGAAGATCACCCTCCCCTTCATCCCCTCCCATCAAGGGAGGGGAAATAGAAGAATTCCCTCTCCCCTTGTGGGAGAGGGGCAGGGTGAGGGGTGTATCAAAAAAGTCATACCCAATCAGGCTGTTGCCGCATTTGATATTATTGGTCAGAGGCGGAAGGAGGTGCTGTTTCCTTGGCAATAAACCCCTCTCGCCTTCAAGCGCTTTCAGATAAAGGCTCATCATGGTTATTTCAACTGCCTGCGGGTCAATGTCAACGCCAAAGATATTGTTTCTAAGAATCTTTGCCTTCTGATGTAAAGGAAGGCTCAACTCCTCTGATGAGGGATTCCAGTATGGGAAAAGGTGGAGTGTTAAGGCCTCTTTCGGATGTTCACGGTAATATTTAAGATGATAATCAAGCAGGTATTGGTAAGCCCCGAGGAGAAATGAGCCTGAGCCGCAGGCAGGGTCAAGGATTTTTATTTTTTCTATCTGCTTTGGCGTCTTGCCTTCAATGAGTTTTCCCACTGTGTTTTTAACAATGTAATCAACAATATACTTTGGCGTGTAATAAACACCGCCTGCCTTTCTTACTTCGGGCTTTTCCTCAACCTTAATCCTCTGGGGTGTTACTCTTATTGTGCTTCCGAGATAGCGCTCATAGATGCTTCCTAATAGCTCAACGCCTATTACATCAAACCTGTATCTGCATTTTGGAAAGTACAGGTTCTCAATTATATCTGCAAGCAGATTGGAGTCTACATCTATGCTCTCACAGGCGTGAGGCTTGAAGATGTCGCCATTAAGGTCATCATTTACTTCGTAAAAGAGGTCCCTCAGATGATTTAAGATGGACTTTCTTTTACCCTCATGCCTCCATAATTCAACAATATCCTTTAGCTCATTAGCATCTCTTATTTTTCTATCCTCTGCAATGCGGATAAAGATTATTCTATCAAGCAGTTTCTGAACAACCTCGTTTAAGAGATTTATTTCAAATCCCCCCAACCCCCCTTTATCAAAGGGGGGCGAGGGGGGATTTCTCTTGTAAATATCCTTTGCAAGCTCCTCTCTCCATGCTGTCATGTCCT
>CAKKST010000448.1 GCA_919903585.1 Nitrospiria bacterium
AAGGTTATGAAATGGATCAGAAAAATAAGGGATAAAAATTATGAAGAAACAAAACTTATGAGTAAAAAGGAACTCTTAGAATTTTACAAGCGGAAAGCCGAAATTATTCAAAAGAAGGTTAAGGCGCCGCAGTGAAATATTGATAAGGAAGTAACAGTTTAGAAAGGCGCAGCAATATGATAAACAGGGTTTTTGAGAAGCGTTTTGGCAGCATCCCTATAGTTTTACTCGCATTGTGGTTGGGGGCGGTTCTTCCACCTCCGGCAGAGGCGGCGTTAAAAGTGAAGGTGATAAACCAAACTGGTTATGACCTGATAGAGGTCAAGTATGTTCAGGAAAGGGGCGTTAATAAATCTCTCGTGGGATTGACCCGGCAACTGGCCAATGGCGGCTCCCACACCTTTGACTTGGAAAAGGCTGGAGCTTACCGGGTCTATGCATCTTTTATCATGGCCGGAAAAAAGATATATGCAAAGGGCAATGCCAACAATCTGCAGGACGGCGGGAGATACAGCCTTACTCTCAAGAAGGTGGTTTTCAACGAAAGCGGCGCAGACCTTAACTTTATAGATCAAAGAGAATTTGACGCTATTAAATAAAACAGACTCAATGGGAAAAGAAATATTTTAAAAATAGACGCAAATAATATGAAAAGAGTTTCTTTCAAAAAGGAGGCAGTATGAAGACATTAAAGAAGGGGTTAAAGGCAATAAAGGCAATAGTTCCAAGGGGCAGTGCAGGGCTGATGAGGGCTTTAGTCCTGAGCATGTTTTTTGTTAGTTTGTTTTTCCTTAATTCCTATGCAGATGATGGCAAAGATTTAATAGAAGCCGCCAAAAAAGGCGACATCTCAAAAGTCAAGGCCCTGCTAAATAAGGGCGCGGATGTAAATGCAAAAAATAAGTATGGCTGGACTGCCTTGATGGCGGCATCTGGGAATGGTCGTACCGATACAGTCAAGGCGCTGCTTGATAAAGGCGCGGATGTAAATGCAAAAGATGAGGATGGCGAAACTGCCTTGATGTGGGCATCTAAG
>CAKKST010000449.1 GCA_919903585.1 Nitrospiria bacterium
TGCGTCGCCAATTAAAATAAAATCGATCGAACTGAAATTGTACCAATTGGTCATCCGATTCATTAATGAACCAGACTCTTGGTATGGGTAAACCTGTTACTTGATCTATTTGAAGCTCACCTTTGGCTGAAGCTATTGGTGAAGCATGTTGGATGTTCGGATAATCCGCGCGAAATTTATTCCAAAGAAGTCCTATATGGGGGATTCGGAGTTTATCAGGAGTATGAAATCGCATCCCGCAAACAACTTCGTTAACAGGGGGCTTTTTATAACTTGGAAGTGCGACTGATGAAATCTGGCTTATGATTGGGCTAGGCATCTAAAAGGATATTACCTCCTTTAATTTTTACCATCTAATTTAAAGATATATGAAATCTATGTTTAAGTCAAGAGGATTCAGGAGTTCAAATTATCTATATACCTCGTTATCTCCCCTCTACAACCTCAATCTCCTCAATCTTGATTTCAGACCAAAAGCTGATTTGAGCAAGCTTAATTTCTTCCCTTCAGAATCTCCTGCCTTCTGCCCGTCAGAGAATGTGACTGTGTTTTTCCCCTCTTTTATAAAGGCAAGGGTCTTTTTCTAATGCCTTATCATAGGAAAGTTTTAAAGTAAAGCCAATGTATGAAAAACCAGCCGCAACAATAGTAAAATAATATTTCATCCATTTGTCACGCTGCAGACTCAGGTATCTAACCATCTCCCATGCTGCCTTATATTCTTCTAAAAGGAATTTTTTGCTTTCTTCATCCATGTCAGTTCCCATCAAATCCCTCCCTTTACAATCCCCACTTCTTCCTCTGTCAGTCCATACAACTTATATACTATCTCGTCTATCAACTCGTCTGTTTTCTCTATTTTTGTTTTTAAAGGCTCAAGCACGGACATGCTTTTTGTAAAATGCCTGTCAAGCAATTCCTGCTTTCCACGGTCTGAAGGGTTTATAGAAATCTTATTTTTATTCTTCTTGAGGATTTCAAGGAGATGGTTAAAATCGTGTTCATGGTATTTCTTAATGTTGGTTTTATTTTTTAACTCCTCAATTTCAGCACCGATTTCCCTCTCAAGCCATTTAAGAAAGCCTTTGCTCTCCTCGTTCTTTGCCTTGTTTAATTCAATTATCTGCTCGGCAAGAAAGGCAAGAGCATCGTGGATAGTATCATTTCTTTTTAAAGCAAGCTCGTATACTGCCCATTTTAAAATGTCCTCATATTTTGAACCCTTATACAGATTAACAGCCTCTTTTAAAAACCCCTTACGCTCTTTTTCTGGCGTGGTGAAGGAGATCGGAGCCATTGGCATTGAGTCAATCTCATAAGAATTAACATGGTTATTTGTGCTCGTGAGTCTGAACCTCCATTCCCATAATGATGAATTCAATAAAGCAAGAATAGTAAAGAGATTGCATTCTTTTGGGCTAACAATGTAATTAATAGTATCGGAGCAGAAACTATCCTTTTCAATGACAGTTGCTATGATTCTGCGCCAATTATCAATTGCTGCACCTCTCTGATACCCGATACGAACATATCTATGGTCATACGCCTTTGTATCCTTGCCGTGAGCATCAAGAAATTTTTTA
>CAKKST010000450.1 GCA_919903585.1 Nitrospiria bacterium
CAAAGAACAAGGCAATTGAATCAGCGCCCTCCTTTGATGCAGTGCTTTTAATGGAGAAGCCGAATAATATCCGCTTTCAGGGGCTCTCGCCTTTTGGCGTCTCTATATTTGATTTTGTTTCAACCAATGGTCAGATGCAGGTCTTTTTCCCAACAAAAAATATGCTGATTGTCGGCTCTGTGGAATTACTGAATAAAATACCAGAATCAAAGATGCCTATAAGGTTTGATAATTTCTTTGAAGGCCTCGGCGCATCAGGGATTTATAAGAAGCAAGATGTTGTAATATTTTTAGAAAAGCTGCCTGAGCATTATATTGTGTATATTGCTGAAAAAAACAACAGCAGCATCCTTAAAAGAAAGATATGGTTTGACAGAAGGGGGCTGAAGGTTGCCAGAGAGGAGCTCTTTGGAAAGGATGGCGCTAAAGAGATAGAAATCCTTTTTGATGATTACAAAAAAGCAAACGATATCTCTTTTCCAATGCAGATAAGGATTACCAAGTTGAAAGATAATTCATATCTAAAAATGAACTTTAAGCAGATTACCTTTAATTCTGAAATCAGGCCAGAGGACTTTAAAATAGAAATCGGCGAAGGGGTTGAGGTTAAGAAGCTGGAGGAGATATTAAAAGAGATGAAAGAGTAGGGTTTGTTTTACACTACCATATTTAGAATCGGCATTGACACTGGTATAACTTTATGGTATACTTATAGTATGAAAACGGCAATATCAATTCCAGATGAAATCTTTAGGGAAGCAGAAAGGGCTGCTAAGAAATTCAAGTACACCAGAAGCGAGCTTTTTACCATTGCAGTGAAGGAATTCCTTGAAAAAATAAGATCTAAAAGACTCCTAAGTGTCCTTAATGAGGTATATTCGGAGGAGGAAGCAACTGATGAAATTCTTCTAAGACAGAAAGGCAAAAAATACTATTCTCATAAAATTCTGAAGGAGAGATTTTGAGCATAAAACAGGGGGATATTTACTGGATTGATTTTGGGATTCCAAAGGGTTCTGAGCCCGGCTATAGGCACCCACATGTGGTTATACAGAATAATATATTTAACATAAGCAGGATTAATACAGTAGTGGTATGCGCTATTACCTCTAATCTCAAACTTGCCAATGCGCCAGGCAATGTGCTCCTTAAAAAGGGAGAGGGTGGGCTTAAAAAAGATAGCGTTGTAAACATCTCCCAGATTATAACCCTTGATAAGTCAGATATTATTGAAAAGATTGGCGCATTACCAAGACTAAGAATCAAACAGATAATTGAAGGTGTAAGGCTTTTGATTGAGCCGAGAGAGATTTAGAACCAAAGAAAAGGGGGCGCAGAGCCCGAGTCCATAAATTGCAACCCCTTTTTCACTGCCTGTGCCTCAATATAAATTTGGTTACATCGTCCATGTTCTCCCTTACTGCATGAATAAAGTCTTTGTCTGATGTCCAGTGCGCCATCCCCAAGACAACCTTACTGGTTTTAACATCAATAAACTTTATTTCAATAAGCACCTTCCATGGCGTTCTTACCCCCTGCAGTATGGTCTCTTTAAAGGATTCGCCGGATATGGTTTCAGGCGCCTCTATATAACTTATCTGGCCGACAATGGCAAGGTCAAATCCCTTCTTTTTTAATTCACTCAGGGCAACACCCTTTTTTGCCTGATGCTCCCTTTTGATATTTGGATAGATGCCTAAAAGGCGCGCCCTTAAAGCATCCGGCACAGAGGGATAACCATCTCTGTCTACTGGCTCCTTGATCTTTCCGGCAGGCGTGTCAACCATCTTTGTTTGTGTGTACACCTTTCGGGAGCCTGTTATTAGGTCGCCAACACCGCTGCTGGATTTATTGGGGAAATCAAAGACGATACATTTTTTATACCTTCCGAGAGGAATCTCTGATTGGAAGAGTGCATATTTAAAACCATCAACCGCTGCAAAATTGACATAACTGTTAAAGAAACCAGAGTCATGGAAATCATCAGCGCCTATATACTCCTTGCCATACTTAATGCCCATCAAGAATACGGCAAAAAGGATTAATAAGAGAAGGTGAAAAATCCTTTTGTTCATGTCTTATTTATATCTAAGAAGTTTAATATTGTCAAGGCTGCGCAGGCCCTTACAAAAAATCTGCTGTTTATCTGCCGTGGCATTTTTTATATTTTTTGCCGCTTCCGCAGTAACATGGATCATTACGGCCCGGCACAGATGTTGTATCAAAAGACATCGGCTTAG
>CAKKST010000451.1:0-7965 GCA_919903585.1 Nitrospiria bacterium
ACGCTTACAGGGGCGGCAAGGAATTTAAATTTTACGCCCTCCTCTTCTGCTGCTACAATCTCCTCATGGATGGCAGGCATCTCATTCCTTGTCCTTCTGTACACAATGGTAACATCAGCGCCGAGCCTCCTTGCTGTCCTTGCTGCATCCATTGCAACATTACCGCCGCCTATCACAATTACCCTCTTTCCGAGGTCAAGCCTTTCACCGAGGCCAGCCCTTTTTAAGAAAGAGACGCCCTGAAAGACGCCTTCCACATCTGTCCCGGTGATGGGAAGCGACCTGCTCAACTGGGCGCCTACAGCTATTAATACTGCCTCAAAACCCTCATCAAAGAGGTCCTGCAAGGTAATATCCTTCCCAATTGTTATATTAAGGCGGACATCAATACCGAGGCTGAGGATGGAATCCATATCAAATTTTGCTACCTCTTTTGGCAGCCTGTATGCCGGGATTACACCATAGAACATACCACCAATAATGGTCTGTGATTCAAATATGGTTGCCTTATAACCAAGACGGGCAAGGTCATGGGCGCCTGCCATCCCGGCAGGGCCTGAACCGATAACTGCAACCTTTTTACCGGTAGGAACACCCTTTGATCCGCCAAGGGCAGACGAAAGCCCTGCAGACTTAAATGTATCTGAATTTGTAGCCTCCATAAAGGCATCAACAGCAAATCTCTTCAGTGCGCGTATGGCGATTGGCTCATCAATGCTGCCTCTACGACAGGCCTTTTCACATGGGTGGGTACTGATGAGACCGCATATCGGGGCAAATGGATTTGGACCTCTGGCAAGGGCATAGGAGAGTAAGTAGTCTCCATCAGCAATGGCATTCACATAGCTTCCTGCGGGTGTATTTGCAGGACAGGCA
Organism: Nitrospiria bacterium; assembly: GCA_919903585.1. Classification (GTDB taxonomy): domain Bacteria; phylum Nitrospirota; class CAKKRA01; order 9FT-COMBO-42-15; family 9FT-COMBO-42-15; genus JACPZJ01. Next base: position 877 of record CAKKST010000451.1, read on the forward strand.
TCCTGACACTTAATCATCTTCCTGAAATAATCTATGTCAGGTATCTTTACCTGATACTTTCCCTCAGACAATGCTTACCTCCATAGAAATTACTAATACAAACGCATTAAATTTATATTAAATAAATCTCCCCTCACCCCTCTTTTTCAAAGAGGGGAATAAAGGCATCTCCCCCTTTGAAAAAGGGGGATTAAGGGGGATTTTAAAATTAATTGACATTACTTTGTTATGTTATGGCATTTAATGCGTTTGTATTAATATCTCTACACTAACATCTCTCGCTGTTCTTCTTACCACTCTTCAATGCCTTCCATAAAGAGTGGATGCATTATATCCCTGCAGGAAACCAGACCAATAACCTCGCCTTCCTCAGTAACAGCAAGGTGCCTCACATGATTTTTATCCATAAGGTCATTAGCATCAATAATTGATTTTTCTATATCCACAGTAAGGATCGGGCTGCTCATTATTGCCTTAACCTGTGTGCTTTCCGCATTCTTCCCGTCTGCTACAAGGCGCCTCACTATATCTGTCTCTGTTACAATCCCTACGAGCTCCTTATCTTTTTCTACCAGCATGCTCCCGATCTTCTTCGCCTTCATTATCCTTGCCGCATCTCTAACACTCACATTAACATCTACCTTCTCAATACCCTTTGTCATTATCTTTCTTACAGGGACCATCTCACCCTCCTGCTTTTTAAAAATATAGATATTATTAATAAAATTTATATTATATTAAGTCTTCCCCTCTTATGCCCCCATAGAAGAGGATAGAAGAGGGCTAAATTCTAATATAATTACAATTAGGTTGTCAAGCATTCTTTAAATCTTTTCTAATCTGATTATTAACGAAATTTATACAAATTATTTAAAAACCTCAATTTTTCTAATATTGGGTTGGTCTGATATTAGGTTAGATTGAAATTTTAATACAATTGTAATGTCATTGTCAATAATTTTCTGGAGATTCCAAAAAGGAAAAGGCTGCCTTGCTTTAAGCCGCCCGATAGAATATAAGGGCTGTAATAACACATTTTGGTATGGTAATGCTAAAGGCTAAGCCATGGGAGGTGGCAAAGGAATTAACTGAGGAATTAGGAATTGAGATTATTGCTGCCTCGGATGGCATGAAGGTTGAATTATAAAAAAGGGGTGGGCTGGTTGAGGGAGGGGTTTTCAACCAGCCCATGGGGAGTAACTGTATAAATTCGTAATGCGTAATCTGTAATGGGTGATGGGTTTTTTAGCTCATTACTCATTACCCATCACGCATCACTCATAACGAGTATTAGATTGCTTCGCTTCGCTCGCAATGACAATTAATGCGTTTGCTATAATTATGCTGCTGCCAGTACCTTTTTTGCCTTGCGCCAGCCCTCGTCTGCCAGTCTTTTCAGCCTATTTTCAGTCCAGCTCTTTATCTCAGTCATATATCTGCGTTTATCAGTACGGGCAAGCTCTAACATAGCCATCTTCTCTTTGGCAGCGGCCTTTATATCATTAGGCGTATAGCCATTCCAGCTTGCATAGCCATTGTCAAAGATAAAATCAGGGGCTAATTCTTCCTTCCTCGCCCTCATCTTATGTGCAAATACACCGGCAATCTCCATATCATATTCAATTATCCAGTCATTATCCTTGATCATTGTTGATGGATCAAAGGATACCCCGGCGCACTGCGGGCAATATATTGCCTTGATTACTTCCCCTGGAAGTATTGAATCACCATGATGAAGGCTGATACTTTCTCTTCCACAAATACAACTAATCTCATTCGTCATGCACATAACTGTTCCCCCTCTCTTAATTTTCAATTTTGCGCTTTTGTATTTTTTGCGCTTTTGCGTCTCTGTTTTTTATGCTGCCTTAAGATGCCTTTTAAACCTAACAGCCTTATCCTTGTTTTTTGATGGCTTAGCAACAACCTCTCTTTTCTGATTAGCGAGGATAACCTCATCAACTACATCCCCGCAGTAGAGACATCTCCATCCATCATAATGCCATGCAAGATTTTCCTGATTTGTAAATGTCTCATAGGTCATGAGGCCGCCGCATTTTGGGCATTTCATATAAAACACCTTACCTTTCCTCATCCCCTGCCTATAGCCTGTCTTTATCAAAAGCTTATTCATATTCTTTGGCCATTATTTGATCCCTTAAATAAGTATAGCACAAAATTCTTAAATTGCTATACATAGTAATCATTATTAATAGCAACAATCATGCCAAATTTCCATAAAAAAAAATCTTTAATAATTTCAATTGGTTATAAATCAGGCTATTTCAGAGATAAAAAAGCAATGTTGCATTTTTGGAATACTGTATAATTATATCAGACATTTATGCTTAAATATCAATAGGATATGTCAATGTTTCATTTTTGAAATGATGTTGCGTAAATGAAATACAAAAATCAGAAATATTAGTTGGACTCTTTATTGATTGGGTGAATACAAGCGGGGCGCCTCAATCTTATGCTGTTTCATCTTCCTCCATAATGTAGCCCTGCTGATATGAAGTTTTTTTGCCACCTCACCCTGTTTCCATTTATACTGATTCAGCATTTTTAAGATGAGTCCTCTTTCAATAGCCATGAGCGGATTATCAGAATCAGCTATAATATTTTCTGGTAATTTCTCTGTAGCGCCAAAAAGGTCTTTTGGAAGGTGCTCTGCTAAAATAGTATTACCCTGACATCTTACAAAGGCATGTTCAAGGATATTCTCCAACTCCCTAATATTACCCTTATAATCATAATCCATTAGAAAATCCATTACCCTGGGAGAGACATTATTTATCTCCTTACCCATCTCATTATTTAATTTACCCACAAAGTGTTTTAAAAGATGCGGTATATCATCCTTTCTCTCTCTAAGAGGCGGCAGATAAATCGGCACAACCCTGAGTCTATAATAAAGATCATTTCTGAATTCGCCCTTTTCCATTGCCTTTGCCAGATCCTTATTGGTTGCAGCAATAACCCTTACATCCACCTTTATACTCTCTGTGCCGCCTACCCTTTCAAACTCCTCTTCCTGCAATACCCTTAAAAGCTTAACCTGTGTGTGCATGCTCATCTCGCCAATCTCATCAAGAAAGATAGTCCCTTTATGCGCAAGCTCAAAGCGTCCTTTTTTATCTGAAATAGCGCCTGTGAATGCGCCCTTTACATGGCCGAACAATTCACTCTCTAAAATACCCTCTGCCAATGCCGCACAATTTACCTTTATAAATGGGCCTAACCTGCGCGGGCTGTTTTGATGTATTGCCATGGCAATAAGCTCTTTGCCTGTACCGCTCTCCCCTTCTATAAGCACAGTGGATTTACTCTGCGCCACAGGATGCAGGAGATCATAGATCTCCTGCATCCTGTGATTCTTACCGATTATATTTTGAAAGGAATATTTGCCCTCAAGTTTCTCTGTCAACTCCTTTATTTTTGACAGGTCTCTGAATATCTCAACACCGCCGATTATTCTGCCGTCCTTATCTCTCAGGAGGGCTGTATTGATACTGACAGAAATCGGCCTGCCAGATTTATCCTTTATTATCGCCTCAAAATTAGAGATTGGCTCCCCTGTATCCATTGTCCTTTTTAAGATACAGCTTGTAGTGCAGATATCGCTTCGCATAAGCCTGCTGCAATTCTGGCCGATCACCTCCTCTTCAGAATAGCCGAGGAGTTCAATAGCAGCCTTATTTAGATACTCTATCCTCATGTCCGTACCGATAGTGATAACACCATCGGTAATGCTGTTGAGGATTACATCGGTATCAATCTTTCTGGTAATGGTTTCTGTGCTCATTTCACTTCAATAATACAGTTCGCTGTACCGAATCTGTTCGGTACGCATTGATGGCAGCACGGATCATTTCTCCACTCGCCATCAACTATAAACTTATATTCGTATCTACCGGGTTTAAGTTTTAAGGATGCCTTCCACACACCGCCCTTATCCTTTTTCAGACCTGTAGTAATTGCATCCCAGTTGTTAAAATCCCCTGCAATAGATACTGACCCTGCATCTGGCGCCTCATACTTAAACTGAACCGCCTTTGATAAAGCCTTTTCTGCCATGACAAAGCCTCCTTTCATGTTTTGCCCACCTTAACCCTCCCCCTTATGGGGAAGGAAATGGATAGGGAAGGTTAATTAATACAAACACAAAATGTATTATTACATTTATAAAATCTCCCCTAACCCCTCTTTGCTAAAGAGGGGAACATATTCCCCCTTTGGAAAAGGGGGATTAAGGGGGATTTTGTAACATTATTTAGTGCGTTTGTATTATATCGGTTCTGCTGCAAAATACTCCCCTGCCTCTACCAGTTTCAGGTCTGAATCACAAACAGGGCAGATTATAATATCGCCCCCCATAATATCATCATCCATTTCCAGTTCTTCCTCGCAAACAGGGCAGATTATAATATTAATATCGCCCCCCTTTTATCTGCCAGGTCCTTCCCCTTTTCAAATGCCTCTTTCAATGCGCTGTGATGCTTTTTGATTGAGCCCTTTTCCTCTATATTGTTATACAGAAGATTATGCTTATAATCCGCTCCAATGGCAAGGAAAAAATACTTGGCTGTCTTTTTTACACAGTCAAAAACAGTTGGTCCCTTTGCCGCTGCTACAGAAACAAGCATGCCCTCTCTGTTAATAGAGGGACATTCCTTTTTGTGCGTATGGCCGAGCAGATATTTCTTTGCCCATAAGGCCTGGCATCTGTCTATCAATATCTTTGCGTGGGTGCTGACAGTTGCAAAAAACACTGGGGTTGCGAGGATTATCCTGTCTGCCTCAAATAGCTTCTGATAAATCATCTGCATATCATCCTTTATAATACACTTCCCTGTAGCGCTGCATGAATTACATTCAGTGCACGGGGAGATATTTAATGATGATACAATTAACTTTTCCACATCTGCAGCGCCGCCCTCTGCAGCGCCTTTTAAAACCTCATCAAGCAGGATATCACTGTTCCCACCGCGGCGCGGGCTTGCAGCTATGCCGAGTACCTTTATCATTATTTAATTATATCACTGTATAACTTTTAAAAGCAAGAATATCGGAATTGTAAAAAAATGATTTATTGGCTCTTCGCAGAATACTGAATTGGTAAGTCAAAAATCAAAGATAAAAAATCAAAAATACAAATCAAAATATAAAAAATTATCTTTTCTCTAACCCATTTTTGAATTTTGATTTGTCATTTTGCATTTTAATTTTTTATTTTTACTTTATTGGCTTTGGATTTAATTGTTATTTAACTACTTTTGTTAACACCCTTACTCTCTCCAAAACCCTGTCAATGCCAAGGCTGTTAATCACTGCCCCCATCTTCTTCTTTTTTACCTTGCCTGTTTTAAAAAAACCTGCGCATAACTGGAATATATTAAAGGCCTCTTCCTTTGCAGAAAGCTCAGAAAGGGTATAGGCAAGCTGAGGGTGCCTGCCGATCATGCCGCCTGCCATTACCCTCACACCCTCTTTCTTAATCAAAATAGAGCCTGTGGGGCAGGCCTTTGCACACTTGCCGCACTTAACGCATAGCTCCATATCAAAGACAGGCGCGCCATCAATAATCTTTACAGCGCCCTCCTCTTCGCACACCTCAACGCACTTCATGCACTCTATGCACTCAGTCTCACCCTTAATTGGCTCTGCCTGACCTGAGAGGCCGAAATCCTTTATCTGAGGCTGGGGGCAGCAGTTGGGGCAGCCTGCAACTGCCATTACAAAAAATTGATGCTTTTTTACTGGCCCTTCTGAGGCTGAGATTATATTATCCTCTATACCGCTGTTGTTTAACTCCTCTATCAGCCTTTCAGCAAGCGCCTTAACATCTACCAGCGCATTTTTGCATCCCTTAACACCTGCCTTGCAAACCCTGAGCTCAGAGGCGCCATTTTTACCAGAAAGCAGATAGGGATCCTGTGGTGTTAATACTATGTTTTTCCTATCTTCCATTTTACACTTATTATTAATGGTCTCAGAATAATGACGACATTGATTTGTAAAATCCCTCCTAACCTCCCTTTTCCAAAGGGAGGTGTAATACCCCTCTTTGGCAAAGAGGGGTAAGGGGAGATTTCTACAATTATGTCTATTTAATTATGAGACCCTTAATATTTCCTCACCCTACTCATTAAGCTCTTTTACAATCTTTTCCGGGTCAACACTGTGCATTGTGGAACCAAAGGCAATGGTCTCCATCTTTATGCCCGGACATGTGAAGCAGCCCCTTCCAAAATATTTTTCAATAATCTTCTCACCAGCAGGATTGTCCTTTACAACATCACCAATCACACTATCCTTTGTAAACTTTGTTTTTGTCTCTGACATTACTGATTACCTCCTCAATTTACTTTTTAAATCTTTATTCCGCAATCCGCCTTTATAGCTATGCTGCTTTGTTCAGCGCCTCCATAATGGCATTTAAATCCACCTTATCCCTTGCACAGCCCTTTTCAATGCTCACCTCGCCGCCGCAGCATGAGTCTATCTTGAAATCAGCAAAGACCTTTATTGTCTTGGGATGCTTCTTTATCACATCATTTATCTTCATATCCTTTGTAACCTTCATAGTCTCTACTGTCATATTGCGCCTCCATGTGTTTACGTTGTCTCCTTTGCCTTGCCAAAGATGGTCATCCACATATTAAAGACAAACATATAAATTGCAACCGTTTCAATTGCAGCAAATAACAGGATAAGACTCTCTGAGCCGCCTCCCTTATGCCTCTGCTGCGCCCAGAAAAAGGCAAGGCCGACAAGGCCGATATTCGAAAACCAGAAGTGTAGATTTGCCAGCATATCGCTGTATAATTGCTTACCGCTGAATCTCGGTAGTATGTGATAAGAAACCCCAAACATCAGCATTGAAACCCAGCCGAGAAGATTGATATGGGCATGAATGGGAAGATAGACCCCTATCCATCTCGGCCAAAGAAGCATCATAAGCCCCATTGACACGCCTGTCAGCAAATAAATTAAACTCGCCTTAATAAACCTTAATGTTACCTGACTCATTAAATTACCTCCATTCGTATTTTAATGTAGGGGCACGGCGCGCCGTGCCCCTAC
>CAKKST010000451.1:7975-10033 GCA_919903585.1 Nitrospiria bacterium
ATGAATCCTGCCAAGCAGTAATGATTTAAATCATAATATTAGAGCCCTTGCATTTTAAGGTTTTTTATTATATCATAAATTCCACTTTAAAAAGAAGCACATTTTAGAATTATGTCCCATACAGAAATTATCAATAATACAACTGAATTACATTCAAGGCTCATGATACGAATCTTAATCCGGCCTCTTCTCTTTTTAACAAAGGCGCTCCCCTTGCCCATTCTGCGAACACTTTCTGTTCCAATAATGGCATTCTTTTATGTCATATATCCCACATGGAGAAGGACGACAAATTCTAATCTCAGGCATGTATTAGGCAAAAAAACGCCCGACTGGAAGATACACAAGGCATCTTTGAAGATATATAAAAATTACGGAAAATATGTGGCAGACCTTTCTCATCTGACCCATGCAGAGCCTGATAAGGTCTTAAGGCTTATTTCCAAGACATCAGGTTATGAACATTTAAAGGAGGCTCTGGGGCATGGTAAAGGCGCAATCCTCCTCACCTGCCATATGGGCAACTGGGAGCTTGGCGGTATAATCTTATCTAAACTCGGCCATACTGTTAATGTGGTATATTTCCCGGATGCATCCGCACACCTTGAGGAGGAGCGGAAGACCTTTCGCAGGACAAAAGGTGTTAACCAGATCATACTTGAGAATTCTAACTTCTCATCGATAAAGATGCTAAAGGCGCTCCAGAGGAATGAACTCGTAGCGCTTCAGGGAGACAAACTATTTTATGATAAAGGCATTGATGTGTCATTCTTTGGCGCACCGGCTAAATTCCCGCGCGGGCCCATATTGCTTGCAATGACTGCAAACGCGCCAATACTCCCGTCCTTTATAGTATTTAACAAGGATCACAGCTATCACACTATAATTGATAAACCCATTTACATGAAAAAGACAAAGGACAGGGAAAAGGATTTATTAACCAACTTAAATAATGTGGCAGCAGTGCTGGAAAAATATATTAAAAAATATCACGACCAGTGGTATTGCTTTTCACCATTCTGGAGGGAAGATGCACATAAAACTCATATATCCTGACTGGGGAAATTTTCCATTATACTACAGACGCTATATCTCCACGCTAAGCCTGCCGACTGTTGCTGGGCTTACACCGCCTGATATTGATGTGTCATTTACAGACGAGCGTATTGAGGAGATAGATTTTAACGACAAACCTGATTTAGTAGGAATATCATCCATGACCTGTCAGGCCTATCGTGCCTACGAGATAGCAAAAATCTACAGGGAGAAAGGTGTGCCTGTTGTCCTTGGCGGCGTGCATCCTTCACTTAATCCGGATGAGGCGCAATTGCATGCAGATGCGGTTGTAATAGGAGAGGCAGAGGAGTCATGGCCAAGGCTGATTGAGGATTTTAAAAAGGGGCAACTGCAAAAGACCTACTCCTGCCCTGACAGGCCAGATTTAAAAAACCTCTGCGCCCCAAGAAGGGATTTGCTTGAGGATAAAGGCTACATCCCAATGGACTCTGTTCAGATATCAAGGGGATGTCCAATTAACTGCGACTTCTGTGTTGTGCCTAATGCCTTTGGAAAAACCTTCAGGCAGAGGCCGATTCCTGCTATTCTTGATGAGTTAGAGAGCCTAAAAAAACATCTCTTCTTTGTGGATGACAACATGATCCTAAATAAAAGATATACCCTTGAATTTTTTGACGGCCTTGCAAAGCTCGGTATAAAATGGACGGGACTCGGGCCGCTAAATCTTGTTGAGGATGAAAGATATTTTAATGCCATGATAAAGAGCGGGGTCTGGCTTTTATATGTAGATGTTGGGCCATGGCTTTCTGCAAATATGAGCGACAAGGGCAAACACATGACACAGATGCATAAATATCTTGGCTATATGAAAAGGCTGAAGGACAACAATATAAAGATCATCGGGTCTTTTGTCTTTGGATTTGATTATGATGAAAAATCAGTATTTGAGAATACAGTGAATTTTGCAAAGGCAGCAGAATTTGATGAGATTGAATTTCTGATACTAACACCCTATCCAAACAGCAGGCTGCATCAGAAACT
>CAKKST010000452.1 GCA_919903585.1 Nitrospiria bacterium
TAATGAGGATTGAAACTATTCTTTTCATTCTGAACCCCTCCCTGATGGAGAGAATTTTAATTAGCCAAAACACACTAAGATAAACTTATAAGCCTTTAATAAATTCTTTATCCTCCATGTTAACTACAAAGTTACACTATAAGCTAACCAAATTTTAGGTTCTTTGTCAATCTTTTTTTCACACAGATTATTCATATCTTAATGATTCTATTGGATCAAGGAGGGATGCCTTGCGGGCGGGGTATATGCCAAAGAAGATGCCCACTGCAGCAGAAAAGAAGAAGGCAAGAAGCACAGACCAGAGGGTCACCTGTGTTGGAAGATAAAAGGGGAGGAAATAGGGTATTATAATGGAGAAACCTGCCCCAAGAATTATCCCGATAATACCGCCAAGGATGCTCAGGGTAACCGCCTCAATAAGGAATTGAATAAGTATGTCCTTGTGCCTTGCGCCAATGGCCTTTCTTATTCCTATCTCCCTTGTCCTCTCCCTTACTGACACAAGCATTATGTTCATTATGCCAATACCGCCGACAACTAATGATATGCCTGCAATGCCGCCGAGCACGCCTGTCATAATGGTTAATATGGTCTGCATGGTTGAGAGGATATCGCTCTGGCTTGTTATAGTAAAGTCCTCTTTATTGCTGTGCCTCTTTATCAGCAGTTCCTTTATCTCAGCTATTGCGGCGTTAAGATTCTCAGGCCTCTTTACAGATGAGATTATCTCAAAGAGCTTGTCTGTATCAAAGAGCTCCTCAGCGCTTGTAACAGGAATAAAAACGATATCATCAAAGTCCATGCCAAGGCTTACCCCTTTCGTTGCCATGATGCCGACTACCCTGTATCTTGATTCACCAACAGTTACCAGTTTCCCCAGCGCATTTTCATGTCCGAATAGCTCCTTTTTTGTCGTCTTTCCCATAACAATTACCTTTTTTTTGGTATCAATATCCACCTGTGTAACAAAAGAACCTGATTCTATTTTCAATATCCTAAGATTCAGATATTCGGGCGTTATGCCGATTACAGTAGTGTCCCTGCTGAGGTTCTTGTATTTTATATTTGCTGTGCCCAATATAACAGGCACAGCCTCTTTAAGATATTGGGACCTTCTTTTTAAAAAGAGGGCGTCATCGTAGGATAGTTTTCTGACCGTGCCGACAGAATGGGGCCTGAAACCGCCTTTGGTGTCTACCTTGCCGGGTGTGATGA
>CAKKST010000453.1 GCA_919903585.1 Nitrospiria bacterium
AGATAATTCAATACCAAACTTGGAGATGATTATAGAGAGTCTGTTAAAGATGTAGTAAAAGGTATTGTTGACAAATTTTTTATTTGCCCTATAATTTAAATAGAGGCTAACAAAGGAAAATGGAGGAATTATGAAGGCGAAAGTTACTAAATATGGTATTGTGATCCCAAAGGATCTCCTTGAAGGTGTTAATGAAGTTGAAATACGAAAGGATGACAACCTGATTGTAGTTATACCAACTACAAAAAGTGACCCAATCCTTGAGCTCGGGAAGCATCCTGTTGCATGCGGTATTTCCGATGCCTCAAAGAGTCATGACAAATATATTTATGGTTCTGATTAATGAAACCAATCTTTCTTGATACAGGATATATCATAGCATTAGAGGCTGTGGATGACCAGTATCATGATATTGCATTAAGACACTGGCATAGCTTAACCAAGTCATTGCCTTCACTTATAACTACTTCCTATATTCTTGATGAGGCTGTTGCCTTTTTCAGCAGCCGAAACCGACATGCCAAAGCCATTGAGATTGGTAATTACCTTTTAAGTAGTCCTTCAGTCCATTTTATTCATGTTGACGAACCTTTATTTTATGAAGCGTGGCAATATTTCAAACAGCATACAGATAAGGCCTATTCCCTGACCGATTGTGTTTCCTTTATAGTAATGAGGCGTTTTAAGATTAAGGCAGCCCTCACTTTTGACAAACATTTTGTCCAAATGGGATTTGATAAACTGCCCTGATCTTTTGAGGCATAGCAAATGAAGATTGAACATTACTCCTTTGGAAAACTAAATTCAAATTTTAACTATACTTGCTTCCATCTTTGCTGTATTCAGTATTGCGAGGGTGGAGCCCCCTCTGTATAGCCTTGCTGCCTTGCCGGGGTTGATAACAAGTGTCTCCTTAATATTTCTAATATCAGGCCTGTGTGTATGGCCATAGATAACTATGTTAAAGTGTCCGCTGTGCGACAGGGCATTAACTAAATCAGGCTCATGCATGAGGACAATTTTTTTCCCTCCAATGGTTATGAAATGGGGCTGATTGTGGACATTGCCTCCGGACTTCTCCGTAAGAAGGAGTTTATCACCGTCATTATTGCCAAAGATGCCTGTGAACCTGCACTTTAAATCCCTGAAAATCTCAAATGTGAAGGGAGATGTAATATCCCCTGCATGAAGCACATGGGATACCTTTTCAGCATTAAAATAATCCACTGCCTTTCTTATTGCAGTTGTGTCATCGTGTGTATCAGAGATTATACCAATAAGCATAAAATCTTTTTTTTACTTCTTTACCTCCCTCCCAAGCCTCTTTTCTACAGACTTTATCTTTTCTACGATTCTGTCTGCCGGCTTGCCGGGTCTGTCATCAATGGTTATGGAGGTTACAACCCTGAGGGAGTTCTTTAATACCTCCTGATGACATTTCTTTACAAGACCCATTACCTTATCCCAATCACCTTCTACCACTGTGCCCATTGGGTTTGCCTTATAGGTAAGACCGCTCTCTTCAACCATCTTCAAGATCTTTGCAATCTCATCACCGATACTTTCACCCTTTCCCAGAGGGATGATGCTAAATTCTAAAAGCATAGTAACCTCCTTTCTTAGATGATTACACAGATTCTTAAGAACGATTACGCAGATTAAAACTTCATCATCTATGTAATCTAAATCTTAATCGGTGTAATCAAGGCATCGCTTTTGTGAATGCCTATATAGTTATATTAATGCCCTAAAACCTGCCTCCATTATACACCTTCATTCTTCATCGTGCAATAATACCTAAAACACAAATGCCATATAAAGGTCATTGACATTTGTGTTTGTCGGGCCGGTGATTATGAGGTCGCCGAGTTTTTTAAAGAAGTGATATGAGTCGCTATTTTCAAGATATTCTCTGGCATCAATGCCCATCTCCAAAGCGCGGCTGATGGTTGTCCCGTCTGAGATGGCGCCTGCTGCGTCTGTTGGGCCGTCTGTTCCATCTGTGCCAACGGCAACTATTGCGACATCTTTAAGGCCATTAATCATCATACTTGCTGAAAGTGCAAATTCCTGAGCCCTTCCGCCTTTACCCTTTCCCTTTACAGTAACCGTTGTCTCGCCGCCTGCAATTATGCACGCCTTTCTTTTTAACGGCCTTTCAGACTCTGCAATCTCCTTTACAATTGCGCCAAAGACCTTTCCTACCTCTTTTGCCTCTCCTTCAATAAATGTAGAAAGAACCATCGTGTTATAGCCGAGTTCTTTTGCCTTCTTTTCTGCTTCTGCAGCAGCAGACTTGTTGTTTCCGATTATAATATTCTTTACCCTCTTGAATGCAGGATTTGCAGACTTTGGCGTCTCTGCAATCTCTCCTTTTAATCCTTTCAAAAGGTGATTCATTACAGGCCTTGGTATATTGTTCCATATTGAATATCTTTTTAAAACATCTACTGCATCCCTGAATGTTGAGGCGTCAGGGACAGTCAGGCCAGAGGCGATTACATCAAGCCTGTCTCCAATAACATCAGACAGGATAAGACAGATAGATTCCGCAGGATAGAGAAGGGATGCGAGCTGCCCGCCCTTCAGCCTTGAGAGATGTTTTCTTACTGCATTGGTTTCATCTATAGTTGCGCCTGATTTTAATAGGAGGTCTGTTATAATTTTTTTGTCATTAATAGATATATTGCCGGCAGGCGCAGGCAAAAGTGATGAGGCGCCTCCGGAGAGTAGTATGAATATTAAATCACCCCTCTTAATATCTTTAAGTAATGCAAGGATTTTATTTACACCCTTGATTCCATTCTCGTCAGGTATGGGATGTCCTGCCTCTATTATCTCTATCTTTGAAAGATTCTTTTGTTTGTGCCCATATTTGGTTACAACTACACCTCCACTGAGCCTGTCTCCCAAAACATCTTCTATTGCAGAGGCCATGGGACAGGATGCCTTTCCGCCGCCGATCACATATATATTTTTATAAAGGTCAAGGTCGTATTTATTCTTTTCAATAGTGAGCGCGCTTCTGTGGAGGTGAATTATTTCTTTTATTGCCTTTTGAGTGTCTACAGCAGATACGGCAGATTCAATTATGGAGAGTATGTCTTTTTTTCTGGTATTAACCATAGTTAATGGCAGTTTGAGCAGTTGTTTGATGTGCAACTGCTGCAGGAGGATGATGAGTCTGAAAACTCTGAGTCAGACTTAGAGCCTCCACGCATGCCGAATAATGATATCCTTTTTACTACCTTATCAGATGAGCACTCTGGGCAGCAGACTGCTGCTGTGGTTGAAAAGACCAGCTTCTCAAAGTCATTGCTGCATTTATTGCATCTATATTCGTAGATGGGCATTTCT
>CAKKST010000454.1 GCA_919903585.1 Nitrospiria bacterium
AAATGCGCGGGCGCTGGCGATTGAGCTGCAGAAGAGGGGATTTAAGATCATCTCTGACGGGACAGATACGCACCTCATGCTCGTTGACCTGACAAGTAAGGATGTAACAGGCAAGGAGGCAGCGGTTGCACTTGATGAGGCAGGGATTACAGTGAATCACAATTCCATCCCTTATGATGAAAGGCCGCCGATTATTACAAGCGGCATCCGCCTCGGCACGCCCATTGTAACAACGAGGGGCATGAAGGAAAGGGAGATGAAGGAGATAGCCGGGATGATTGCCCTTGTGATTGACAACATAAACAATAAGAAGATTGTAAAGGATGCTGCAAAGGCTGCAAAAAAACTTGCCTTAAGATTTTCACCACCGCTCTAAGCATTTCATTTAGAGAGGGGTGCGTTATAAAAAGATGTTATATAAGAATTATAAATATATATACGGCTTGACTTTTTGGGATTGATATTGTATACAGTATACACCTTATGGAGGTAGGTTGTGAAATGTCCCTTCTGTAGCCACTTAGAAGACAAGGTAGTTGACTCAAGGCTGGGCAAAGAGGGTGATGCCATAAGGCGCCGTCGCGAATGCCTGAAATGCGAGGGAAGATTTACTACCTATGAAAAGGTTGAAGAAGTGCTGCCCCTTGTTATAAAAAAGGACGGCCGGAGAGAGCCCTTTGACAGGCAGAAGATACTTCAGGGATTATTAAAGGCATGTGAAAAGAGGCCTGTGGGCATCACAGCCCTTGAAGAAATTGTAAATAAGATAGAAAAGAAACTGCAGGAGAGCGGCGAAAAGGAGATACCGAGCTCTGTTATAGGCGAGGAGGTTATGCATGCTTTGCATAAACTTGATCAGGTGGCCTATGTGAGATTTGCCTCTGTGTACAGGGAATTTAAAGATATTAATGAATTTATGGACGAGCTTAAAGACCTCTTAAAAGATGAGAGGAAGGAAAAGGACAGATAGTATTGATGAATGGTTTTAAAGGGGGGATTCATCCTCACTATTCAAAGGAAAAGACAGAGCGGCTCCCGATACTTGATGCAAAGATGCCTGAGCGGGTGATAATCCCGCTTGCCCAGCACATAGGCGCGCCATGCGAGCCTATAGTTAAGATCGGCGAGGAAGTCAAAAAAGGGCAGAAAATCGGCGAGGCAAAGGGCTTCGTCTCTGCGCCTGTGCACAGCTCTATCTCAGGCAAGGTAACAGCCATTGGCAAGTTCCCGCACCCTTCTGGCAGGGATGTCTTATCAATAGTAATTGAATCAGATGGAAAAGATGAATGGGTTGACGGCCTCATTGCGCGGCCTGATTATTTAAAACTCCCTCCTGAGGAATTAAAAAAGATTATACATGAGGCAGGCATCGTAGGCCTCGGGGGCGCCACCTTCCCAACGCATGTAAAACTTACTCCTCCTCCAGAAAAAAAGATACGGATAATAATCTTAAATGGCGCAGAGTGCGAGCCATATCTGACCGCTGACCACCGCCTGATGGTTGAGAAGCCCGAAGAGATTGTTGAAGGTCTACGCATCTTAATGAGGATACTCAATGTGCAGTACGGCTACATAGGCGTTGAGACAAACAAGGCTGATGCTGTCTCAAGGCTTACAGAGATTGTTGCAAGGATTCCAAAGGAGAAATTAGCCGAGACCTATGTAGAGCGGTCGGGTATTGAGTGGACAAAAGAGGTTGATGCAGGGCCGAATATAAAAATAATCCCGCTTGAGGTAAAGTATCCGCAGGGCGCAGAAAAACAGCTTATTAAGGCAATTTTAAACAGGGAGGTTCCGTCAGGCGGTTTGCCAATGGATGTGGGGGTTGTTGTACAGAATGTCGGGACTGCCTGTGCAATATCTGAGGCTGCCCGCTTTGGCAGGCCATTGATTGACAGGGTGACAACAATTACCGGCGCAGTCGTGTATCCAAAGAACCTCCGTGTAAGAATTGGGACGCTCTTTTCAGCATTAATAGAAGAGTGCGGCGGTTTTTCAGGGGAGCCGGCCAAGATAGTCATGGGCGGGCCGATGATGGGCATTGCCCAGCATACGCTGAATGTGCCTGTAATTAAGGGCACATCCGGGATAGTTATTCTACCGAAGGCGGCTGCGGGTGAAAAGGATTTCTATGACTGCATACGTTGCGGCATGTGTGTAAGGGCATGTCCAATGGGGCTTCTGCCGAATATGCTCGGCATCTATGGTGAGCTGAGGCTTGTTGAAAAGGGCGAGGAGTTCAGGCCGATGGACTGTATAGAGTGCGGATGCTGCAGTTTTGTATGCCCGTCAAAGAGGCCGCTTGTGCAGTTTATAAGATATTTAAAAAATGAGCTTTCAATAAAGAGGAGCAGGGCAAAGGAAAAGAAAGAGGCAGTGAAGGTATAGTTAAATCCAAATTCACCCTCCCCCTTGCCCCCTCCCGTCAAGGGAGGGGGATTTTAAAGTCCCCTCTCCCTTATGGGAATGGGTTATTATTTTTATTCCCTCTCCCCTTGCGGGAGAGGGTTAGGGTGAGGGGGTATAAATATAATTATTTTTTGTATTAGTATTTGGAATTAAAAATATGGAAAAACTTGAAGAACTAAGATTAGTGGTCTCCTCCTCGCCCCATGCACAGAGCGAGGAGACAATTGAAAAGATAATGTTTTATGTAATCCTTGCGCTCATGCCTGCCGCAGGCGTGGGGATATACTTTTTTGGCTTTAATGCCATTAGGGTTATTTTACTTTCCGTTGTTACGGCAATTATCTCAGAGGCGCTGATGCAGAAGGCAATGGGGAGGAGGGTCGCTGTAAAGGATGGCAGCGCTGTATTAACAGGCCTCCTCCTTGCAATGAACCTGCCTTCAAATGCGCCATGGTGGCTTGTAGTTATTGGTTCTGCCTTCGCCATTGTTATCGGAAAGCAGGTATTTGGAGGGCTCGGTTTTAATATATTCAATCCAGCATTAGTTGCGAGGGTCTTTTTGATCATATCATGGCCTGTGCAGATGACTACATGGCCAAGGCCTTTGCCGCTATTCTCAAAGGCATTAGTAGATGCTGTTACAGGCGCAACGCCGCTCGGGCTCTTAAAGGCAGAGTTGTTATTAAAGGACAATATCGGCGAGGTTGCAAATATCAGTATGATAGACCTGATTATCGGGAATGTAGGTGGGAGCCTCGGCGAGGTCTCAGCCATAGCGCTGCTGCTCGGCGGCATCTTCCTGATTTATCGTAATTATATATCATGGCATATCCCTGCCTCTTTTATTGGCACAGTAATAATTATAAGCGGTCTATTCTGGATTATTGATCCAACGAGATATGCAGGCCCGCTTTTTCACACTATGTCAGGCGGTTTGATGCTCGGCGCCTTTTTCATGGCAACAGATTATGTCACCTCGCCAATAACGTCAAGAGGCATGCTCATCTTTGGCTTTGGCTGCGGTCTAATAACTATCCTCATCAGGCTCTTTGGCACATATCCCGAGGGCGTCTCCTTCGCCATCCTGTTAATGAACATGGTTACGCCATTAATAGATAAATATATTAAGCCAACGCTCTTTGGGGAGGTAAAAGAGGGTGCTTGATATAATTAAAAACTCCCTTAAGATGGGCATGGTGCTCCTTGTTATTTGCGTAATTGCTGCTGCTGCGCTTACGCAGGTTTACAGTGTGACAAGTGTTATTATAAAGAAGAATGATGAAGAGGCGGAGAAAAAGAAGAGGCGGGTTGTTCTTCCGCAGGCAGCAAGATTTGAAGATAAGGATATAGAAGGCAGAAAATATATCATAGGCTATGACGCAGAGGACAATA
>CAKKST010000455.1 GCA_919903585.1 Nitrospiria bacterium
TCCCCTAACCCCTCTTTTTCAAAGAGGGGGATCCACAGGAAAGCCTGAAGAACCAAATATTTAGAGGAGATAGGGTATGTATAAATATGAGATTATTATAGCGCCAAATGACGAAGGTGGCTACTATGCAAGGATACCCGACATCCCTTCTATTTTTACAGGAGGGGTATCAGAAGAAGATGCCCTTAAAAATGCGAGAGAGGCTATAAACGAGTATATAAGGATTTGTCAAGAGGAAGGGCTTCCAATTCCAGAACCAAAGGATTATAGCGGGAAGTTTAATGTAAGGATACCAAAAACCCTTCACAGAATTCTATCGGAGATGGCGGAGGAGGAGGGTGTCAGTTTAAATTATTTAATCGTAACTATTCTTTCCCTGGGGTCTAAGCCACTCGTGTTTCAGGTAAATCCACCGATGCCAAAGAAAAGTGGTAAAAGAAGAGGGAAAAGAAGGTCGTATAATGAACCATTTTTAGTCAGTTAAAAAAACACAAAACATATACCTCCAATAATAAAATACAGATTGGAGGGTGGGCTGCGCCCACCAATCAATAAATGCCTGTCCAGCCTTTTTTTCTCCTTGATAATCCAGAAAAAGTTGATATAATTTAACAATGTAGGGGCAGACCTGCGTGTCTGCCCAAATAATAAGGGCGAACACATAGGTTCGCCCCTACAATCAGGGCTATGTTTCCAAAACGGTGGGCGCAGCCCACAAAATAATAATGGCAGTTTGTAATTTTTTTGATATAGTTGCGCTGGAGAAAGATTATGACAATAACAAAGACTGAACATTTGTATATTGAAAAAGACCCTGCAAAATATGAAGGTAAGGCCGTTATAAAAAATACCAGAATTCCTGTCGCCTCAATTGTAAATCACTATCGTTCGGGAATGAGTATAGAGGAAATACTTGAAGGCTATCCTTCTCTTACGCCTGCTCAGCTTTTTGATGTCCTGAGTTATTATTTCGACAACAAAGATGAAATAGACAAAGAACTTGATTAGATATGAAGCTCTATCTTGATGAGGATGTTCACAAAAAGATTGCTCTTGCCCTGAGATTAAAAGGATATGATGTTATTAGCGCCCATGAGGCGCAGAGACAAAGTCTTTCTGATTATCAGCAATTAGAATATGCAATTGTTGAACAAAGGGCAATATTTACTTTTAATGTTGGTGATTTTAACAGACTTCATAAGGAGTATATGGAGAACGGAAAGAACCATTTTGGGATACTATTATCAAAACAAATGCCAATAGCTGAGACAATCAGATGCCTCACAAAATTTCTTTTTTCGCATTCATCTGAGGAAATTAAAAACAATATTTTTTGGATTTGATTCCGTAATGTTTCTAAAAAGGTGGGCACAGCCCACCCTACAAAGTCTGAAAAGTTTGCAGGAGATATTAAAGATGAGTAAGTTAAAGGAAATTGAAGAATCTATTTTCAAGCTGCCCCAAGATGATCTTGCCGTTTTACGAGAATGGTTTGAAGAGTTTGACGCTAAGAAGTGGGATGAGCAGTTCGAAAATGACGCTAAATCTGGAAAATTGGATCCGTTGGCAAGGGAGGCGGTTGAAGACTATCGCGCTAAAAAGTGCAAAGAATTATGAGACCCTTGCCAATTCAAGAAAAATTGCTATAATTTAACATGGATGATATATAATCCAGAAATACACCACCGCCGCACGATCAGGTTAAGGAATTATGATTATAGGCAAAACGGGGCGTATTTTGTGACGGTATGTGTACGAAATAAGGAATGTGTTCTGGGCAACATTATAAATGGCAAAATGGTATTATCGGAAACTGGGAAAATTGTATCCGAATATTGGTTTGAAATTTCCAAACATTTTCACAATGTAAAATTGGATGAATTTTGTGTGATGCCGAATCATATACACGGAATTTTATTATTGAACAATGTAGGGGTTCAAAATTTTGAAC
>CAKKST010000456.1 GCA_919903585.1 Nitrospiria bacterium
CGCCTGTTGCAGCCTGCTTGTATATATTCTTTATATCAGCAGCCTTCCAGTTTGCATGCTCCCTGAACTGGCTCGTATTGCGTCTTATTGTAATACAGCCTGTGGGACACATTGCCTCACAGCGGTGGCATCCTGTGCAGAGCGAGAAGTCGCTTACAACAATATTATCTGCTTCTTTATATATATTTGTGCCATAAGGGCACTGCCGAACACAGACCTGGCACTGGATGCAGCGCTCCTGCTCACGGTCTACTACAAAATCGCAATAATTATTAGTCTTTAAATCCCCGACTGCCATATGAAATCCTTTTTGTTTTGATATAGGACTGATTATTTTATGCAAATATCTTGCGCTTGTCAACAACTTTTTAGAAACCGGCGGGAAGGTTTATGAAGAGGTGGAATGATTAAAACCTATATCAAGTTTTGAAGAAATTTCATCCAATTTCCTGTCTAAAGCCCATATCAGCGCTCCTGTTGTCAATATTGCCGATGCAATCAGGTGGACATCAATATATCCTAATCCCTTTCCCATCAATTTATAAGATTTTATGAATTCCATTACCTCTTCATGTTCTGCCTGAGCAGCCATAGGAAGCGTCTGAAGGAGTGAAAGAATTGAGGTATTTTGTCAAGTTCAAAAACATATCAGCTTGAAGCCTTGACAATAGGGGAAAAGGGTGAGAGAATAAAATAAAGGAAGGGCTGCAGGCCCCACTTCCCATAATTTCTAATCTAATGACTTATACGATGGCTGGCTGACAACGCCACAGCCTTAACCCCCTTCCCAAAATCAGCAGAGGAAAGTTTGGTTTGTAGTTGCTGCCTGCTTGCCTTGCTGCTCCATAGGCAAAAAGGCAGTCAAATGTATGGATAGTTAAAGATGAAGAACAAAGAGCAACTGTACATGGCTAAACTAAAACAATCATTTCTGTTAGCCTTCTTTTTTATCTCTATTTTTCTGACAATCGGAATTATATATAATGATAAAACCCTTGAGGCAAGGGAGAAGAACAGCGCTTATACTGCCTCAATAATGCACAATGGGCTGAAGAGGACTTACCGCATACATGTTCCGCCTGATGATAAAAATAGACCAATGCCGCTTGTAATTGCGCTTCACGGAGGCGGCGGCACAGGCAGTCGCATGGAAAAGCTCACGCAGGGCGGCTTTAACACACTATCAGACAGAGAGGGTTTTATTGTTGTATATCCAGATGGTCTTGAGAAGCACTGGAATGACGGAAGAAATGCAAAGGAGGCAGGATGGCGTGCGCATAAGGAGAATACAGATGATGTTGGTTTTATATCAGCGCTGATTGAGCATCTTGTAAAGGAGCAGAAT
>CAKKST010000457.1 GCA_919903585.1 Nitrospiria bacterium
TGCCCATTACTGCTATTACATGGAACGGTTACAACACCTGGTGGACGGCAGGCTCTGAATTCCCTCTGGGGCCCGGTCGATACTCCTGCGCCAGGGCGAAGCCCCGGTGGGCTGCCCGGAGCAATTGGGGAGCAAATCTGTATTCCCCGTTCCCAATAACCAGGGCAACACGCGGCCCAGTCTTCATTTCCTGCATAGAAACTCCGATTAGAGGGGGGCAAAAAGGTCCTTGAGCAGCTTGCAGTAAAGGAACTAAATCAGGCAATAGGTTTTTTGTTTGATGAGGAGTTTATATTTGATCTTGTTTTAAATATCTCAGTGGGCGAATTAAAGGCCGCTGCCGGGGCAATAATGCTGCTGAATCCTGCATCTGGCCGGCTTGAGACAAAACAGCACCGTGGTTTTAAAGAAGATGAAAAGGACAGGCAGAGGATATTGGGCGAGACAATAGGAGGATATGTATATCAGAGGAAGGAGCCGCTCCTTGCGGTTAATCTGGAGAAGGAGCCTAAATTTATCCCAATCCCCCCCTACGCCCCCCCCTTACAAAGGATAGGGGGGGTGGCAGGCACATCCCTGCTTGCAGTCCCTGTTATTATTCAGGATAATGTAGTTGGCGTAATAAGCCTTTACAATAAGGTAAATGGAGAGGTCTTTAATAAGGACGATCTTAATATACTTACCACACTTGCAAGGCAGACAGCCACTGCACTTGAAAATTCCCGCCTGTATGAAGGTATTGCACAGGGAAAGAGGCTCAAGAGCCTTTATGCAAAATACCTCTCTGAATCCCTGATGACTAAATTAAAACCTTCATCCAAGGAGCTTGACCTTGTAGGGACAAGGCAGAAGGCTGTGGTTATTTCCCTGCAGATAAGCGGCCTTGGCCAGAGCGTAGGCATTCTCCCAACAAACGAGGCAATTGCAATACTAAATAAATATCTTTCTTTTCTAACGGATATTCTTTATAAATATGATGCATTCATAGACAGATATACCGGCAATGGTTTTGTTGCTGTCTTTGGCATTCCATTCAGTAAGTCTGATGATGCAAGGAGGGCGGTTACAGCAGGAGTGGATATGGTAATAAAATTTATAAAACAGGTGAGGGCTGAAGGGGATAATAAGATGAATGTTGGAATCTCTGTTGGCATTAGCAGCGGAGAGGTGATAATCGGCGAGATTGGAGAGGAAGGCAGCAGGAGATCTACTGTAATAGGTGATGTGGTGGATTTAAGCAGCAGGCTGCAGTGGATGGCCCTGCCAGCCCAGGTTCTTGTTGATGAGCCGACTTACAAGGCTGTCTCAGATATCTTTCATGCGCAAAAGACTGGTTCCATACCTGTTCAGGGTGGAAAAACAATGGACATATATGGTATAGTAAAGTTAAAAAGATGACCCCCTCACCCTTCCCTCTCCCCTCTGGGGAGAGGGAAGGGTGAGGGGCTTCTTTGAGAGATTGACACTGCTTATATAAATGTGATAAAAATATATATTTAAAGTATGGAGGATTTACCATGTCAGGCCATTCAAAATGGGCGACAACCAAACACAAAAAGTCTGCAATAGATGCAAAAAGGGGCAAGATATTTACAAAGATAACAAAGGAGATTACAGTAGCAGCAAAGCTTGGCGGGGGTGATATGGATGGTAATCCGAGGCTCAGGACAGCTATTGCAAAGGCAAAGGATGCCAATATGCCTTCTGATAATATAAAGAAGGCTATAATGAAGGGCACAGGGGAACTGCCGGGTGTTAGCTATGAAGAGACAACCTATGAAGGATATGGTCCCGGGGGAGTGGCTGTCTTGGCAGATATTATGACTGATAATAAGAACAGGACAGTGGCAGAGGTAAGAAAGATATTCACAAGGCATGGCGGCAATATGGGCGAGGCGGGCTGTGTTGCATGGATGTTTTCCAAAAAGGGCTATATAGTTGTGGAAAGAAGCAAGGCAGATGAAGACAGCCTGATGTCTATCGCACTTGATGCAGGCGCACTTGATATGAAATCAGACAATAGTAATTTTGAGATAATAACTGAACCGAAGGATCTTGAAAAGGTAAAGGAGGCCCTAAAACAGAAAAATATAGAGATGACAGTTGCAGAGGCAACCATGGTGCCTCAAAACTATATAAAGCTTGAGGGCAAAGGCGCAGAGCAGATGCTGAAGCTGATGGATGAATTAGAAGACCACGACGATGTCCAGAATGTATATGCCAACTTTGATATACCTGAGGAGATAATTGCAAAGGGCTAAATACAGTAGGGCAGGGCTGTAGGGGCAGGTTTCAAACCTGCCCCTACTAAAGGCTTGCCCTACAGATGTGTAGTGATATGAGAGTATTAGGCATAGACCCAGGCTCATCAATTACTGGTTATGGTATTGTTGATGAGACAGACAACAATCTTTTTTTTACCCGGTGCGGCGCAATCGCTGCAAAGGGGTTGAAATCATTTCCTGAGAGATTAAAGAAGATATATGATGGGCTTGAGGAAATAATATCAGAATGCAGGCCTGATGCGGCTGTTATTGAAAATATCTTTTTGTCAAAGAATGTAAGATCTGCAATTATGATGGGCCATGCGAGGGGTGTAGCTATTCTGGCCTGTGTAAATGCAGGTATTCAGGTGTATGAGTATACGCCTATGGAGATAAAGCTGGCTGTAGTTGGGTATGGCGCTGCTGAGAAGAGGCAGGTTAAGGAAATGGTGAAGAGGCTATTGAAACTTGATGAGATGCCGACTGAGTCAGAGGATGCCTCTGATGCCCTCGCAGCAGCTATATGCCATATACACTCGGCAAAGGTAAAAGGTATAATTAATTCAAACGCAATAAATAAATTGTAGGGTTACCCTACATGTAAGAATATTTAATGCGTTTGTATTAATTAATAAATTAGAAGAACATGATTGCATTACTAACAGGCAGGCTGGTTTATAAATCACCGGAGTACAGCATTATTGATGTAAACGGGGTTGGATATCATGTCCTTACATCTCTTAACTCTTATTACTCTCTTCCTGAGATTGGCAATACCCTGACTGTAAATGTCCATACCCATGTCCGAGAAGATGCGTTACATCTCTTTGGCTTTTGGACAAAGGAGGAGAAGGAGCTCTTTCATAAATTGCTAAGTGTCTCAGGCATAGGCCCAAAGCTGGCCTTAACAATCCTCTCAGGAAAACCTGTGGAGGAGCTTGCAGCAGCTATTATTGAAGGTGATGTAAGGGGCCTTACAGCTATGCCGGGGATAGGCAAGAAGATCGCAGACAGATTGATTCTGGAATTAAAAGACAAGGTCCAGCACATAGCGCCGGCAACTGAGGATAGAAAGAGGACAGAGAAGAACAGGGCGATTGATGATGCCCTTTCAGCGCTGATAAATCTCGGATACAACAGGGCAATTGCAAAGGATGCAGTAGAGAAGATAAGCGGAGGGGCAGGAGAGGATGTGTCAGTTGAAGGGCTGATAAGGGAGTCGTTGAAGGTGTTATCAAGGTAAATTAGAAAAGTTTAAAATTAAGTTGAATAGTTGAAAAGTTGAATAGTTTAAACATTCAACATTCAACCTTCAACTTTCAACGGGTTTTATGATGTCAGATGGATTAATTACAGCATCAATAGACGATGAAGAAAAAAAAATAGATTCAAATCTCAGGCCATTATTGCTTAATGAGTACATTGGTCAGGAGAAGATAAAGGAGAATCTCCGTATCTTTATTGAGGCCTCTAAGAAGAGGGGGGAATCGCTGGATCATCTCCTTTTTTACGGTCCGCCCGGCCTTGGCAAGACCACCCTCGCCTATATTATTGCAAATGAATTAGGAGTGAATATAAAGACCACATCCGGGCCTGTGATAGAACATTCAGGGGATCTGGCAGCGATATTGACCAATCTTTCTGAAAGGGATGTGCTGTTTATAGATGAGATACACCGCCTGAATCCTGCAGTGGAGGAGATATTGTATCCTGCAATGGAGGATTATCAGCTTGATATTATCATCGGTCAGGGCCCGAGTGCAAGGTCCATAAAGCTTGATCTGAAGAGATTTACGCTCATCGGCGCAACAACGAGGGCAGGGCTGCTTACTTCACCTCTGCGCGATAGATTCGGCGTAATAAACAGGATAGATTATTATGCAAATGAGGATCTGGAGAAGATTGTTCACAGGGCAGCGAGGATACTCGGTATCCGCATTGAACCAGCAGGCGCTGCAGAAATTGCCTCCCGTTCAAGGGGGACCCCGAGAATTGCAAACAGGCTCCTGCGCAGGGTGCGGGATTTTGCAGAGGTTAGGGCAAATGGTACAATAACAAAAGATGTAGCGAGGGATGCCTTGACAATGCTGGAGGTTGATGAGAAGGGCTTTGATCAGATGGACAGGAGGCTCCTTCTTACTATTATAAATAAGTTTGAAGGCGGGCCTGTTGGACTTGACACCCTCGCAGCAGCAGTGGGTGAGCAAAAGGATACTATAGAGGATGTGTATGAGCCGTTTCTTATACAGTGCGGATATTTGGACAGGACACAGAGGGGAAGGATGGCGACAGAGCTTGCTTATA
>CAKKST010000458.1 GCA_919903585.1 Nitrospiria bacterium
AACAAAAGAATAAATGGGAATATTCAGATTTTTAGAATAAAGACAACTTATAACTGATAACCTATAACTGATAACACAAGGAGGAAGGGTTTATGATAAAAAGATTAGTGGTGTATCCAGCAATTCTGATAATTGCCTTTAGCGCTGTTTCCTGTGCAAAGAAGGAGGAGAAACAAAAGGCAGGCAGCAGTGCGCAGATACCTGCACAACAGGGTTATGAGGGTACGTATGGAGGGCCTGGTCTTCCGGGTCCGGGGATGACACAGGATTCTGCGACAGATCCTCATGGAACAGGTTCCGCGGGCAAAGAGGCAGTTGTATCAGTCCCTGACTTTGTAAAGGGTAAGTGGCGCGGTGTGGTTTTAACCATTGAGGATAAGAAGAGTAATAAAAAGAAGGATTATGAGGTTAAACTGAATAGTGAATTTACTATCCCTGACTCAAATATTGTTATAAAGACAGGCGAGTTTTTCCCGTCATTTACGATGGATGATAAGGCATACACCTCAAGGTCTAATAATCCTGAAAATCCCGGGATAAATCTCACTGTTATGGAGAATGGAAAGGAGATATTCAAGGGATGGGTCTTTTCCAAATTCCCTACGATGCATCCATTTATGCACAATAGATTTGGGATTACACTGAAGGAAGGGGTTAAGACATCATAAAGACAACTTATAACTTGTAACTAATAACAAGGCATCAGACTATAAGTTAATAGTTATAAGTTATTAATTATAAGTTATTAGTTAGTATCGCGCCCATAGCTCAACTGGATAGAGCAACAGACTACGAATCTGTAGGCTGGGGGTTCGACTCCCTCTGGGCGCACCAGGAATTTGCCGATGGCAAATTGAAGCTTATAGGGCGAGGCGCCGCCTCGCCCCTACAACTAAGACAACCTTATGGTTGAAGATGATATAAGATTTATGCAGCTTGCCCTGAAGGAGGCAGAAAAGGGGGCAAGGGAGGGCGAGGCGCCGATTGGAGCAGTTGCAGTATTGGATGGAAAGGTTATTGCGAGGGCAGGGAATAAAAGGGAGCAATGGCACGATCCTACAGCCCATGCAGAGATTATAGCCCTAAAAAAGGCTGCAAAGAAATTAAATAGATGGCGCCTTACAGGGGTAACATTGTATGTAACCCTTGAGCCCTGCGCAATGTGCGCAGGAGCAATGGTGCTTGCGAGGATAGAGAGGCTGGTCTATGCCTGTGCAGACCCAAAGGCCGGCGCCTGCGGCACACTTTATAATATCCCGCAGGATATAAGATTGAACCATCAAGTGGAGATTACATTGGGCGTATTAGAAAAGGAATGCAGGACACTGCTGAAAGGGTTTTTTAAAGAATTAAGGAAAAAGTCATAAATACAACTTATAACCCATAACTTATAACTAATAACATAGCAAAAAAAGTTATTTTAATATAAAAATTAAGTAAGGTGTAATAAATATATGGTATTGTCATTCCTGCTCAAAAACCCCTGACAGAAACATTCAGGGGGCAGGCTTTGCGGGAATGACGAACTTTATTTAGTAGTTATAGGTTAATAGTTATAAGTTATGAGTTGGTTTTGTGGGAGAGATGGCCGAGTTGGCTGAAGGCGCCTGACTCGAAATCAGGTATGGCGATGAGCCATCGGGGGTTCAAATCCCTCTCTCTCCGCCATAAAGACAACTTATAACCTATAACTTATGACTATTAACAGTTATTAGTTTGCAAGTTATTAGCAGGTTACTGAAAAAGTCATAAAAAGAAGACAACTTATAACTTATGACTGTTAACTATTAACAAAAGAATAAATGGGAATATTCAGATTTTTAGAATAAAGACAACTTATAACCTATAACTTATAATTGTTAACTGTTAAAAGTTATGAGTTAATAGTGCAGTAAGAATGCGAGGCATTCTTACTGCCTTTGATACCGGAGATCGGGCCCTGCGCAACAGGAGGTTGCGAATCCCGTCAGGTCCGGAAGGAAGCAGCGGTAAGTAACACGAATGTGTGCCGCAGGAAACCTGATCTCCGATATGAAAGGCAGGAAAATCAAATATCAAAAATATTTTTAATCTTTGATTTGTTATTTTGCATTTTTATTTCTGATTTTTAATTTATAAGTTCTTCAATCCTATTTAGGGAAGATATTATATTTTGATTGTTTGTGTTGGAGCTTTTATGGAATATCAGGTATCAGCAAGGAGATGGAGGCCGCAGCGGTTTGAGGAGATAGTCGGTCAGGGGCATATCACAAAGACGCTGCAGAATGCCATAAAGAATAACCGCATTGCCCATGCCTATCTCTTTTCAGGCTCAAGGGGTGTAGGAAAAACAACTGCTGCCCGCATATTTGCAAAGGCGCTGAACTGCATCAATGGCCCTGCGCCTGAGCCATGCAACAACTGCGATTCCTGCAAGGAGATTACTGCAGGCGTCTCTACTGATGTCTTTGAGATAGATGGCGCATCAAATACAGGCGTTGATGATGTAAGGGAGCTGAGGGAGAATATAAAGTATGCGCCGATGCGCGGCAAATACAGGGTTTATATAATAGATGAGGTGCATATGCTCTCCGGCTCTGCCTTTAACGCCCTCCTAAAGACGCTTGAAGAGCCACCAGCCCATGCCATATTTATATTTGCCACAACAGAGGTTTATAAGATACCTGAAACAGTATTGTCCCGCTGCCAGCACTTTAATTTTAAAAGGCTCACCCTGCTGGAGATTATTAATATGCTCCGCTCAGTCTGCGAAAAGGACGGCATTGATATCAATGAGAATGGCCTTTCTGTTATTGCAAAGGCAGCAGATGGCAGTATGCGCGATTCACTCAGCATCCTTGATCAGGTGGTGTCCTTCTGCGGGAAGAAGGTGGATGAGAAGGAGGCGGCAGAGATACTCGGCATCATAAATAAGGGTATCATAGTATCCTTTATTAACGGCCTGAAGAATAAGGATGCCTCTGCCCTCTTAAAAATAATACGGGAGCTGCAGGATTACGGCCATGATGTAAGGCAGTTCTGCAATAGTCTTATTGAGCAGATAAGGAATATGATAGTTGCAAAGGTGGCGGCAGCGCCAGAAAATCTGATTGACCTTGCAAAGGATGATGTGGATGAGATAAAAAGGCTTGCGCAGGATTTTTCTCAGGAGGAGATACAGCTTCTCTTCACCATATTCTTAAAGACACAGGAAGAAATCAGGTGGTCGCAATATCCATGGGTTTCTGTGGAGATGGCCTCTGTAAGGGCTGTGCATATCCCCTCTTTTAAGGATATTGATAAGGTTATACAATGGATTGGCAATAGCTCAAAGAATCTTTCAGATAATGAGGCTGAGACAGCATTACCCATAACCCCCCTCAATAGCAAAAAAGAGAATCCTGCAGAATCAACAGAAGAGCCGGCAGCTTATGCTGATCCGCCTGCAGTAAACTGGGAGGAGTTTGTAAACAGGGTAAAGGAAAAGAAACAGTATATAGGCACCTATCTTGAACATGGGAGGCTGGTGGACGCCAATTCAGGGGAGTTTATCATCGGCTTTAGCAGCAAGGATTCGGTCTTTATTGGGCTTATTGAAAAGGAAGAGAGCAAAAGGATATTAAAGGAGATCCTTAATGATATGTATCATAGGGATATACGGTTGAGATTTGTTAAGATTGCTGCTGAGAGTAATGGGAGTAATGAAGCATCGGAAAAAGAGGGTCAATCACTGAATCCGCTGGTTCAGGACGCCCTGAATATTTTTGGCGGCAAGATCGTGGATATGAGGAAGATATAACCCCCTCCCAATATCCTCCCCCTTAGCAAGGGGGAGGGTGGTGGGGGTCGAATGTGAGGTGATTATGTCAAAAAAAGTGTTTGGTGATATAATGAAGCAGGCCATGCAGATGCAGGAGCAGCTCAAGAAGATACAGGAGGAGGCCGGCCAGAAGACAGTAGAGGCCTCATCAGGAGGCGGGGTTGTAACTGTAGCTGCCAATGGCAGGCAGGAGATTATCTCCATCAGGATTGACCCCTCTGTGGTGAATGCAAATGATATTGATATGCTGCAGGACCTGATTCTTGCAGCAGTCAATGAGGCCATGAGGAAGGCGAAGGAGATGATGGCAGAGGAGATGAAGGGGCTTACAATGGGCATGAATATCCCGGGGCTCCCGGGTCTCTTTTAGAGGTATAAGATGGGGCAGGGAGGTTCATTTAACAGGTTGATAGAGGAGCTGATGAGGCTTCCCGGCATAGGCCCGAAGACAGCGCAGAGGCTCGCCTTCTTCATGTTAAAGATGGAGGCACAGGAGGCAAAGGGGATTGCGCAGGCTATTATTGATTTAAAGGATAAAACCCGTTTTTGCAGGATATGCAATAATATTACTGAAGATGAGATATGCGGGATATGCTCTGATGCCGCACGCGACAAAAAGAAGGTGCTTGTAATTGAAGAGCCGAGCAATCTTCTGTCGCTTGAGAGGACAAAGGAGTATAAAGGGCTCTACCATGTTCTTACCGGTGTCCTGTCGCCGCTTGATGGTATCGGGCCAAAGGATATAAAGATAGATGGCCTGATGCAGAGGCTTAACAATGGCAATAATGTTGAGGAGGTAATAATCGCAACGAGCCCCACGATTGAGGGCGAGGCAACTGCGAGATACCTGTCGCAGCTCATAAGGCCGACAGGAATAAAAACAACGAGGATTGCATACGGCGTTCCAGTTGGAAGCGATTTGGAATATGCAGATGAGGCGACATTAATAAAGGCTTTGGAAGGAAGAAGGGAGATATAATAATAAAAAATGAAAATATCAAAATGCAAAATGCAAAATAAAGATTGGAATTTTGTCATTCCTGCATGTTTTTAGCAGGAATCCAGAGTTTCCCGTGAAACTTGTCCCCGCATGTCTTAAGCGGGGAACGGGAATCTAATTCACTTTCTGGATTCCCGCTCAGAGACTCTGCGGGAATGACATTGTTTGGTATTTTTCAATTTTCATTGAGCGATAGCGTAAGAGGAGGATTATAACAATGTCAGAGCTAACCGAGATTCGCTGGCATGGAAGAGGCGGCCAGGGGACTGTAACAGCAGCAAAGCTCTTTGCCCAGTCGGCAATGGCAGGCGGTAAATTTGTTCAGGCCTTTCCTGAATTTGGGCCTGAACGGACAGGGGCGCCTGTGCGCGCCTATAACAGGATTAGCGAGAAGAAGCTTACTATACATTGCGGAGTAACAAACCCGCATATAGTTGTAGTGGTTGACCCGACATTGGTTGGGACAACTGATTTCACAGAAGGGACAGATGAAAAGGCGGTATTTTTAGTCAATACAAAGGATGACCCAAAGACTGTGCGTGAGAAGATAAAGTTAAAGGGCGCAAAGATATATACAGTGGATGCAACAAAGATAAGCCTTGAGACAATCGGCAAGCCCATTCCAAATACTGCCATGCTCGGTGCGATTGCAAAGGTCTCAGGCATTGTGGATATTAAACGAGTCCTTGAGGATGTGAAAGAGGACTTTGAAAAGAAGTTCCCTGAGAAGATAACACAAAAGAATCTCGAGGCTGTAAAGAGGGCCTATGAGGAGGTAAAGGGAGAATGAAGAAAAAGGGCTGGAAGGAGCTGCCGATAGGCGGGGTGATACTTGAGGCAGGAAATACCAGAGGCTATGCTACAGGCGACTGGAGGACATTCAGGCCTGTTATTGATCTTGATAAATGCACTAATTGTATGAGGTGCTGGATATTCTGCCCTGATTCATCAGTTGTCCTTGTTGACGGCAAGGTGGATCACTTTGATTATGACCACTGCAAGGGCTGCGGGATCTGTGCTGTAGAATGTCCGGAGAATGTAAAGGCGATAGCTATGATTGAAGAGGCAGAGGCAAAAGAAGGAAAATAATTTAGGGGCAACCCTATGTGGTTGCCCAATATCAGATATCACCCTCCCCTTAATCCCCTCCCGTCAAGGGAGGAGAAATTGATGTGTCCCCTCTCCCCTTGCGGGAGAGGGACATCACATTCCCCTCTCCCCTTTGGGGAGAGGGATAGGGTGAGGGGAGTTAATAAGATGAAAGGAGCATAAAATGGGTAAATTAGTTGCTTTAACAGGGAATATTGCATTGGCCACTGCAATGAGGCAGATAAATCCTGATGTCTGTGCGGCATATCCGATAACGCCGTCAACACAGGTGATAGAGCAGTTCTCTGAGTATGTTGCAGACGGTCTTGTTGATACAGAGCTGATTGCGGCAGAGAGCGAGCACAGCGCAATGAGCGCCTGCATAGGCGCTGCTGCTGCAGGCGGCAGGGTGATGACAGCAACATCATCTCAGGGCCTTGCATATATGTGGGAGATGCTTTATATAGCGGCAGGCATGAGGTTTCCAGTAATCCTTGCCTGCGTGAACAGGGCTTTGAGCGCGCCGATAAATATCCATGGCGACCACAGTGATTCAATGGGCGCGAGGGATTCGGGGTGGATTCAGATCTATGCAGAGAATGCACAGGAGGCATACGACAACCTGATTCAGGCAGTGAGGATTGGCGAGCAGATGGATGTGAGGCTGCCTGTAATGTGCTGTATGGATGGCTTCACCACAAGCCATGCCATTGACACACTTGAGCTTTTAGACGACAAGACTGTGCGCGATTTTATAGGCGAGTATAAGGCGACCCACCCGCTCCTTGATGTTGAGCATCCTGTGACTTATGGCGCACTGGACCTTCAGGATTATTTTATGGAACATAAAAGGGCGCAGGCAGAGGCAATGAAGAATTCACGAAAGGTGATTGTAGATATTGCAAAGGAGTACAAAAAAATATCAGGCAGGGGTTCCATATATTTTGAGGAATATTACATGGATGATGCAGAGGTTGTAATGGTGATAATGAACTCTGCTGCAGGGACTGTGAAGACAGTAATTGATGCCATGCGGGCAAGGGGCGAGAAGGTTGGGCTTTTAAAACCGAGGATATTCAGGCCATTCCCGTACAATGAGCTTGCTGATGCGCTTTCAAATGTAAAGGCTGTGGCTATAATGGACAGGGCAGACTCTGTTGGCGCAGAGGGCGGGCCTTTATTCATGGAGTTTAAATCCGCGCTTTATGGCAGGAAAAATCAGCCAATGATGATTAACAAGATATACGGACTGGGCGGAAGGGACTTGATGCTGAATGATATAGAGGAGATTTATAAGGAATTAAGGGAGATAAAAAATACAGGAAAGATAAAGGCGCTATCGGAATATATAACTGTCCGTGGTGAGGAGGCGGCCTATGGTAAAGCTTAAGGACTTAATACAAAAAAAACCAATAATGGAGGGCGGGCACAGGATGTGCCTCGGATGTGGCGCGCCTATCCTTGTAAATCTCATATTAAGGGCATCGGATGCGCCTGTTGTTCTCTCAAACGCCACAGGATGCCTTGAGGTGGCATCAACAATATTCCCATATACTGCATGGAATGCGCCTTGGATACACAGCGCCTTTGAGAATGCCGCAGCAACCATCTCAGGCATAGAGTCCATGTATCGCGCGCTAAAAAAGAAGGGTAAGATAGACAAGAAAATAAACTTTGTCGCCTTTGGCGGCGACGGAGGCACCTATGATATAGGGTTTCAGTCCCTGTCAGGCGCGCTTGAGAGGGGGCACAGGTTTGTGTATGTGTGCTATGACAATGGCGCATACATGAATACAGGCGTGCAGCGCTCAAGCGCTACACCCTTTGGCGCAGCTACAACAACGAGTCCTGCAGGCGTTGTAATACCCGGTAAGCTGCAAAAGAGGAAGGACTTAACAAAGATCGTTGCAGCACACAATATCCCATATGTTGCACAGGCTTCGCCGCACAACTGGCTTGACCTTGCAAAAAAGGCAGAGAAGGCGTTTTCAGTGGACGGCCCTGCATTTTTAAATGTTATATCCCCATGCCCTCCGGGCTGGAAGAGCGAGGCAAAGGACACAATAGGGCTTTGCAAGATTGCTGTTGATACCTGTTTCTGGCCATTATATGAGGTAGAAAACGGCAAATACACAATAAATTATAAGCCAAAGGAGAAACTACCAATAGAGACATGGCTCAAGCCTCAGGGCAGGTTCAGGCATCTTTTTAAGCCTGAGAATGCAAAGCTTCTCAAGCAAATTCAGGAAGATATAGACAAGGAATGGGAGTCGCTTCAAAAGCTCGCTGCTCTTTAAAGAAGGCCAAATCCCTTGAAATTAACAGGGTTGTATGCTATATTTAAGTTAAAGGCAGTTTTTTGTTTGAAAAGCGATAGGTCAGATGGTTAAAAATGGTTTAAAATAAGGGAGTTAGGGGAAGATGGCTGGAACAGATCTGGTAATGTATGAAGAGGAGTTTAAGCTGATTGATGAAGAGCTCGCAAAACTTCATCAGCAGGCAAATGCCAAGTTAACCTTTCTGGTAGACAAAAACGGCCAGCTTATAACTGCAGTAGGTGAGACAGAGAATCTTGATACCACCTCCCTCGCCTCCCTGACAGCAGGCAATATTGCAGCCACAGGGGGGATGGCAAAGCTCATCGGAGAAAAAGAATTTTCTATCCTCTTTCATGAAGGCGAGAGGGATAATATACATATATCAATAATTGGCCAGAGGATTATACTTGTGGTGATCTTTGACCAGAGGTCATCCCTTGGCCTTGTGAGGCTGCGGGTTAAGAAGGGTGTAGAGGCATTGGGAAATATATTCAACCGGATAATGCTTAAGGTAGAAAAGGAAAAGGGTGTTAAGGGCGAGGCAAAGTCACCCTTTGCTGAGATAACAGAAGAGGATATAGACAAGCTGTTTAGTTAAATAGTGATTAGTGCAGGGGCACGACATGTCGTGCCCCTACAGATAATAATTTCCTTAATCGTGGAGAATCACCGTTCTTTATAACCGGGATTCGCCAATTTTTGTGGAGATACTGCTTTAGAAATTTAGGGAGAAAGGGAAGGAAAATCGTTTAATGTCTTTTATAAACTACTCTTCACGAGAGATAAACTGCAAGATCGTATATTATGGGCCGGGCTTGGGAGGAAAGACCACCAATCTTCAGTACATATATAAAAAGACATCGCCTGATGCAAAGGGGAAGATGATATCCCTTGCTACAGAGACAGAGAGAACCCTATTCTTTGATTTTCTACCATTAGCATTGGGAACTATCAGGGGTTTTAAAACCCGGTTTCATCTTTATACTGTTCCAGGCCAGGTCTTTTATGATGCAAGCAGAAAGCTTATACTGAGGGGTGTTGACGGAGTTGTCTTTGTGGCAGATTCACAGGTGGAGAGGATGGAGGCGAATATAGAGAGCCTTGAAAATCTCAGGACAAACCTTTCAGAGCAGGGATATAATTTAGATGCGGTTCCTTTTGTCGTTCAATATAATAAGAGAGACCTGCCTAATGCTGTGCCGGTAGAGGAGATGAACAGGGCGCTCAATCCGAAAAATGTACCCTCCTTTGAGGGAGTGGCAAAAGACGGAAGAGGGGTTTTTGATACCCTAAAGGAGATCGCAAAGCAGGTTCTGATGGAGCTGAAGAAGGCAGGGAGGTAATTATTAACAGTCTCGTAATTGTAACTACATAATATTTAAAAATCCCTCCTGCCCTCCCTTTGTCAAAGGGAGGATTTATCCC
>CAKKST010000459.1 GCA_919903585.1 Nitrospiria bacterium
ATCCTTGCCCATGAATGCTCCTTATGATACTTTAAATCATCTGGACTCATAAATTACACCTCCAATATAAATAGGTTCGTCATTCCCGCAGTGTTTTTGAGCGGGAATCCAGACGCCGTCCCTGCGAAGGCAGGGAACTATACAAAGAACTGGATTCCTGCCAGAGGCACGCAGGAATGACATATAGAATATAACCTTATTAATCAACCTTCCTAAACAGGACTTGATACTAAATTACCCCTTCACATTTTGTCAAGAAAAATCTTAGGGGCGCTGTTGCCGTTCTGTACATAGGCCAGACTTACATCGCCTCCCCTTTTTATTGCCTCAAAGACCTTTATTAATTCATCGGCAGGCACAGCCTCCCTTGTGTCCCAGTCAATGGTCTGCACCTTCATCAATAGCTTATCACCCTTTCCAATCGCAGCAAGCCCCTTTCTGGTTATATCTGAGATCATCTCAAAGGCGGCATCAAGGCTTAGATTCTTCTCCTTCATTATCTGCCTGTGGTATGCCATAACAGCATAATAGTCAATATTTATATCCTTTAAGGATGTTAAATCCTGTGCAAACCATGCAATACCATTTTTAGGATTAATTATTGTCTCATAGTAGAGGTTTACAGCAATCTTCATCTGCGGCGCAATCTTTTTTATCTCCCTTACAAGATTGTCCAGAAAAAGGGTAATATTCTGATTCTTCCATTCAGCCCACTTCCAGAATAGAGGTGTGTAGTTTTTAACATAATACTTCCCTTTACCCTCATATATGCCCTGATAGAGATTCTCAGGCCGCAGGGCAAAGCCAAAGGTATTGTAATAACTGCGCCTCGCTGCCTCGCCAAAGCCTTCTATGTGCCTGTATACCAGATCATCCTGTATAAGGATACCATCAGCGCCTGATGCGGCTATCTCCATGTAAAGGGCAATTATATAGTCCTGAACCTCCTGATTGAATAGATCAAGGCCGCTGGAGTGTGTAAAGGTCTTTGCTTTTAAATCATATGCGCTGTCGCGCCATTTGGGGGTATCAGACCATTTCCAGTCCATCTTCCTTGTGGTCATCCATGCATATACCTGAATACCTTGACTGTGGCCGATCTCTATTATTTTGGTTAATACATCATCAACAACCGGCGCAATACTGCTTTTAAAATATACGCCCGTCTGCTGTTTATTTGATACCCCATTTTTTGCAAAGAGATGGATCCTGTCCCCCTTATTCTGGAAGACCCTCACAATCACCACATTCACACCTGACCTCTTCATCTCTGCCATCTCTTCTTTCAGCTCTTCATAAGTGGCGCTCTTAAAAAGAAGAACCTGTGCGGCAAAGAGTTTTTTGTCAACCTTGGTTAAATCCCCCTCTCCTCTTAGGGGAGAGGGATGGGGTGAGGGGGCATGTACCGTATCAATGGTCTGATGCATCGGGGCAGAGCAGCTTAATAGCAATAAGGCAATAATCAGTTGGTATTTGAGTATTTTCATCTGAAAGCTCCACATTCCACCCTCACCCTCGCCCCCTCCCATCAAGGGAGGGGGAAATCATATCCATTCCCTTTAATCTCCCCTCCCCTTGTGGGAGGGGACTAAGGGGAGGGGGATTTCATCCCTTACTTAACCTCTCTGCAAGCCTCACCGCGCCAAAAAGCCCCTTCCCAATGCCTGCTGAAGGGAGGGTAGAATCAGAAAGCAGATAGCTGTTCCTTAAAGATGACCTGTAGCAGCCTGCAAATTTTAATGACTTGAAGGACTTAAATGAATCTAATATAGCAGGCCTGTTATAATCCTCAGAATTGTCGCCTATGTAATACAACCTGCTATCCGAAAAGGGCATAAGCCATCTTATCTGCCTCATTGCCTCTTCCCTTATGGCAGGGAGCCTTTCAGGGTCTGATAGCATCTCCTTGCTCAGGAACATGCTTATCTTTAATCCTGCCTTGCCCGCAGGCTGCCTGCTGTTATCAGGGACTATTGAGACATATATAAAATTCTCCTCAAGGGGATATTTTGTCAGGTTCATGGACATGACAAGGTCGCCCTTCATTGCCACAGGGATTACATCCTCATCTGCGCCAAGATACATGATATACACATATCTGTCTTTATCCCTATCGCCATAAAAATAAAAATGCGGAAGGCTGGCAATAAGAGAATCCGCCTCTAACCTGCTGCCATCCACAAGCCGCACGCCATCAAGGATGTTATCTCTCTGTGTCACCTCTGCAATCTTTGCATTATACCTGATGTTCCCGCCATTTTTAACAAACCTGTCTGCCATTGCCTCTGATAAACCAAAAAATCCATCTCTCATCCTCACTGCATCCAATTTCAGGAATGTGAGCATCTCAACGAGGGCAAGGATATTGATCTCGTTTGTTGTCCTCTGCGAAAGCAGTAGGGTCTGCATATCAATAAACCGCTTGAACTCAATATCAAGGCCATAGCCGTATAAGAATCGGGATGCCTTCTCATACCCGTATTTTGCAACTGAAAAGACTGACCTTGTCTTTTCTCTGAATAACCTTAATACCCTTTCAAGCCCCTTATCATCCTTTTCTAACGGGATAAAGAGCGGCATTGCACTTTCAGCAATCTCGTCTACCTTACTATAGAATAACCTTATTGCCTCAATCTTTTCAGGAAAGACGCGATTTAGCTCCTCCAGAAGATATTCCCTGCTGCCATAAAGATTTACCCTGTCCCTCGGAAGGACTATTTGCAGGATTGGCTCATCGGCATCTATATTATCAGGCTGTATTGGGGTTACACCTGCCTTTGCAAAGATCAAAGGGAACAGGCCATTGTTAAGACCAAGAAAGAGTGCAGGCCCGTTTGGAAATTGATAGCCGTCCTTTTCAAAAACAGAGGCAGATTTAGGCGATTCCCTTTCCTCAATAACTGCTACCCTCTTACCTTTATTTAAAAGCAGATTGGATGCTGCAAGCCCGGCAGCATCAGAGCCGGATATTATATAATCAAACCTGTCCAGTTAAGCCACCTCAAAAAAAAACAAAATTTAATTAACGAGTTCTATATTGCTGAAAAAATATGGGATTTCAAATCCTGCAGATTCAGGTGAATCAGAGCCATGGGCGATATTTCTTTCTATGCTGCTTGCAAAGTCATTTCTGATTGTCCCCTTATCTGCCTTCTTCGGGTCAGTTGCACCCATTAAATCCCTGTTCTTTTTTATTGCATTTTCCCCTTCAAGCGCCATCACAACAATAGGGCCTGAGGTCATAAACTCTACAAGGCTCTTAAAAAATGGCCTCTCCTTATGAACATAATAAAACCCTTCAGCCTCTTTTTGCGAAAGGCTGATCATCTTCATTGCCTTAATCCTTAAGCCGTTGCCCTCAAACCTCTTGATAACCTCCCCGATTATTCCTTTTTCCACTCCATCAGGTTTAATAATTGATAATGTCTTCTCCAATTCTTAATGCCTCCTTTTATTATTTCAATTTCTATGTCATTCCTGTGAAAACAGGAATCCAGACACTATAATATTGTAAGGGCGGGTTTAAAACCCGCCCCTACTCTTCAAAATATGTTGCGGCGGCTGTATCAGACTCCCAGACGGTTACCCTTGATACAAACACATTCTCTGTGTTTATCCTCTTACTCATCCCATCATAAATCCACCGCGCTATGTTCTCTGATGACGGGTTTATCTCTGTAAAGGGAAAGACATCATTCAGAAAATGATGGTCAAGCTGCTGAAGGATCACCCTCGCCTCCTTCTTGATATCAAGAAAATCCATTGCAAGGCCGATCTCATTCAATGTCTCTGACATTACATATATCTCCACCTTCCAGTTGTGGCCGTGCAGGTTCTCGCATTTGCCCTTATAACCCCTCAACTGATGCGCTGAGGCAAAGGACTCTTTGATTACAAGCTCATACATAATTATATTGCCCTCCTGAATTTGTTTAAGATATATCAAAAGGAAAGCCCTTGTCAATCCCATAATTCTATTTCAGTAGCTCTTGACAATAGCACAGTAGTAAGATAAGATTTTATTAAATAATGAAAAAACTATTGCCACTTTTAATGCTCAGCCTTATTATCCTTTTCCCGGGCATATCGTCTGCCGTATCCTCAAAGGCCGTAAAACAATACCAGAAGGCAGAGGGGTGTGCAAAGGCGCTAAACTCTTCAGAGGCAAAAAAGAGGCTTAGGCAAAACTGGGAGGCCTGTATAAAGGAATTTGGCCTCATCACAACAAAACATAAAAAGAGCGATTATGTTGACAATGCCCTGTTTAATATTGCCAACCTCTACCGCGATCTATATCGTTACTCAAAAAATCTGAACGACCTTGATAAGGCAATAAAGACCTATAATGACCTTGTAAAAAAACATTCCAAGAGCCCTTATGCTGATGATGCCTATTATGAGATTGGCGAGATTTATCTGAAACAGAAGAATTCCATGAATGAGGCATTAGAGTCTTACAAAAAACTTGCCAAGCTCTATCCCAAAAGTGATTTAAAGGCCAAAACTGAGAAACGGATTAATGAAATCTCAAGTACCCTTGCATCTGTTTCAAATAAGCCGTCTGAACCTAATCAGATAAAAGAGGTGAGGGCATGGTCATATCCTGAATATACAAAAATAGTTATAGAGGCAGACAGAGAGATTGGTTTTAGCAGCAGGAGGCTTTCACAGCCTGAGAGGCTGTATCTTGACCTGCAGAATGCAAAAATAAAAGAGGAGCTAAAGAAAGACCCCATCACAGTCGGCGACGGCCTCCTAAAACAGGTAAGGGCCAGCCAGCATACCCAAAAGGATGTAAGAATAGTTCTTGATCTTGACAGCATAGATGACTACCGCATACTTTCTCTTCCAGAGCCAGACAGATTGGTAATCGAGATATACGGTATAAAATATAAGAGGTCTAATCAAAATACCCAAGAAGGAAATGAGGCAAAGGGGAAAACTGCAAGAAGCGGAAATATACCGCTCGCTTATCAGGTCGGCGCAAAGATAAATACCATTGTCTTAGACCCCGGCCACGGCGGCAAAGACCCCGGGGCAATAGGCAAAAATGGCCTTATGGAAAAGGATATTGTCCTTGACATAGCAAAAAGGCTTAAAAAACTCTTGGCAGAAAAGGCAAATAAAAAGGTATATCTCACAAGGGAAGATGATACCTTTATAAGGCTTGACCAGAGGCCGGCAATTGCCGAAGGAAAGGGCGCCGATCTTTTTGTCTCCATACATGTAAATTCAAATACAAAGAGGGGCTCCCGCGGCATAGAAACATATATCCTGAATTTATCATCGGATAAATGGGCTCAGAAGACAGCAGCGAGAGAAAACATGGCTTCTGAAAAATCTATAAAGGATTATGAAAAAATACTGAGAGATTTAATGGCAGAGGATAATAAAGAAATATCATTAGAATTTGCTCATGCTGTGCAGAAATCAATGGTTAATACATTAAAGGCGAGCTATTCAAAGATAGAAGACCATGGTGTAAAACAGGCGCCATTTCTTGTCCTTATCGGCACAAAGGTGCCGAGCATACTCGCAGAGGTGTCATTTATAAGCAATTCCGAAGAGGAAAAGAGGCTGCGCACACCTGAATACAGGCAGAAGATTGCAGAGGGGCTGTACGATGGAATACAGAAATATATATCATCCTCAATACAGGTAGCAGTAAACTTTTAATTGGATAAAAACATTAAACTGACAATTGAATATGACGGCGCTGCATATCATGGCTGGCAGCATCAGCCGAGGCATATAAACATCCAGCAGACAATCAAAGAGAAGATTGAAACAATAGCAAAAGAAAAGATAAATCTCAT
>CAKKST010000460.1 GCA_919903585.1 Nitrospiria bacterium
CTGCATTCATTGTATTTGAGACATCATCCTGTGCATTGTTATGAACAATCAAAGTGGGGCCGTCCATAAACGCAGCCATATCATTGCCTGGTACGCCATGAATATCTATCTTTACATCACTGCCCTGCAGACCGTCGCCAATATACCTCTGGCCATTGACATTTATTAAATCAAACTCCTTCTCACCAGAGGCAACAGCATCCCTGATTATCTTATTTAAATTTCTATAATATACACCTCTTGCATCAATCTTCATCATGCTGCTACATCCTTATCAAGGTTCACAATAACTGCCTCTCCTGCCTTTGGGGCCCATACCTTTTCAGGGGTTGGACAGATTTCAATAATAGCAGACTCCTCGCTTGCCATGTATACCATATCATCCTTTGAGGCAACAACAAGCGGCCTTAACTTAATCCTGTCATTCATGCCGACCATGCCCCTTGTATATCCAAATACAAAGGCAAATGGACCGTTTAATAATGCGCTGCCATAGACCATGCGGAGGGCAGTAACCATCTGCTTCTCATTTTCCGGCATCCTTGCAATAGACTTCCAGAATGGAGAGGCTAATGCAACACATGCAATGTCAGGCTTTAATCCATGCCTTCTTATTAATAAATCCAACATGTATGCAACAACCTCTGTATCTGTTAAAAGCGTAAGCTTGTATCCGAACATCTCAAGGTATCTTTTGTTTATGCCATAAGATGTGATCTCGCCATTGTGGACAATTGACCAGTCAAGGAGCGTAAATGGGTGCGCGCCGCCCCACCAGCCGGGTGTATTTGTCGGAAAACGGTTGTGCGCTGTCCAGATATAGCCCTCATAATTCTCTATCATGAAGAAGTCTGCTATCTCCTCTGGAAAGCCGACACCCTTGAAGGCGCCCATATTTTTGCCGCTTGAAAATATATAAGCGCCATGAATATCGCTATTGATATGCATTACAGAATTAACAATAATATCGTCATCACTGATATTTGCTACGCTGCCGCCAGATTTACCATCTTTAACCTTTACAAAATATCTCCACAGGATTGGCGAAGTGGAAATTGCCTTTGACTTTTTTGTTGGAATCTCTTCTGCAAGATCAACTGTAAGGTTTCCATCAAGGTATGCCTCTGTTGCTTTTTTTGCCTCCATGTTGTCGTACATCAGATGAAAGGCATAATAGTCTTTATATTTTGGATATATGCCGTAGGCCGCAAAACCGCCGCCCAAACCATTGCCCCTGTCGTGCTGGCAGGCAATGGAGCACCTGATTACAGAGCCGCTTATTTTCCTGCCCTTTGTGCTTATAATCCCTGTCAGGCCGCAGCCTGCAATATCCTTTTGAAAATCATAATTGTTGTTCATTGCCAATCCCTTTTCCTTTGCTAAAATGGGGATATAACTATATAAAATTTTGATTTTTCTGTCAATATTTTTCTGCATCAGCCAAAATAGT
The DNA here is from genome assembly GCA_919903585.1 of Nitrospiria bacterium. Classification (GTDB taxonomy): domain Bacteria; phylum Nitrospirota; class CAKKRA01; order 9FT-COMBO-42-15; family 9FT-COMBO-42-15; genus JACPZJ01. The sequence continues at coordinate 1,451 of CAKKST010000460.1, forward strand.
GAAGAAATAGGTCTTGATATAATAGGCAGGGTTGCCTATTATAGGCATTAATGAAGGTAAAGCGTGTTCTTACAATTGCCGGCTCTGACCCTACAGCAGGCGCAGGTCTTCAGGCAGACCTCAGGGTGTTTAATCAGCTTGGTGTGTATGGGATGGCAATACCAACTGCCATTACCATTCAGGATACTAAAGGCGTAAAGGGCATAGCGGCTCTGCCTTCTGGCGCTGTAAAAAAGCAGCTTGATACACTTCTCAATGATATAAAGATAGATACCTTAAAGACAGGGATGCTTTTGACCAAAGAGAATATTCTTGCAATAGAATCGGCCTGCAGAAGATACAAAATAAAGAACCTTATTATTGATCCTATTATAAAGTCCGGGACAGGGGTAGCCCTTTTAAAAAAAGATGCGGTCTCATTTCTCAAAGAGAGGCTCTTTCCATTGGCTTTGATTATTACGCCTAATATAAATGAGGCAGAGGCGCTCACAGGAATAAAAATTAAGGACGAAAAGGATGTCATACTTGCAGCAAAGATTCTTTATAAGATGGGGCCAAGATACGTATTAATTAAAGGCGGGCATTTTAAAAAAGAGCCAAATGATTTTCTGTATGACGGCAGAAGTTTTAGAGTCTATAAAGGAAAAAGGATAAAGGGCATTAAACTGCATGGCGCAGGCTGTGTCTTCTCAGCAGCAATAACAGCATATCTGGCAAAAGGTTTGTCAGTGACAGGAGCGGTTGGAGAGGCAAAGGGGTTTATTAATAAGGCAATCAAAAGGGCAGTGGTGATTGGGAAGGGAAGGAAGGTGTTATATAAAATGCCATAAACTTTTCTTCGTGCTTACAGGTAATGACCAAAATCAGCGGTGGCTATAAGCCATCCGCTGGATTTGATTGTTAGGCGATTATTTAACCCTAGTAATGGCTTCCTTAGCAATATTTTCAAAAGCAAACCATTTTCGTTGCCAGTTAGCTTTAGAGGGACTACGCTCATATTTGATGAAGTGTTCTAATATCGACCATGTTCTTGCAATCGGATTGTCCCATATA
>CAKKST010000461.1 GCA_919903585.1 Nitrospiria bacterium
TGAGATGCTATTTGCAAAGATAGGGGATGAATATACTGAGATGGTTGTTTAGAGGAGATGAGGAAGAATAAAGATGGAAAGCTGTATCTTAGAAGCTGAAGAAATGATTCCTGAATTAAATCCGATTGAACTTGAGCGCTGCCGCAGGCAGATGATGCTCCCTGATTTTACATTGGAGCATCAGAAAAGGCTAAAGGCATCAACAGCGCTCATTGCAGGCATCGGAGGCCTCGGCGGAACTGCTGCAGTCTATCTTGCTGTTGCTGGCATCGGGAAGATGATCTTTGCCCATTACGGAAATCTGACCATCTCAAACATGAACAGGCAGATATTAATGAAGCACGATTGGATTGGAAAAAGCAGGGTTGCGCAGGGAAAGAAAACCATAGAAGAAATAAATCCTGATGTAGAGGTAGAGATATACGATGAAAGGATAGCAGAGGTTAACATTGATAAATTGCTTAACGATGCCCAGATTGCCCTCTCTGCCCGACCAAACTTTCAGGAGCGCCGTATCCTGAACAATGCCTGTATAAGGCTGGGGATTCCGATGACTGAGGCTGCTATGAATGGGATGGAGGGCTATCTATTCAATATTATCCCCGGTATTACTCCATGTCTTAATTGTATATATCCGGAGGATAATCCTGAGTGGGAGGAACGGGCATTTCCTGTCTTAGGTGCTGTCTCGGGTATGCTTGGATGCCTTATGGCAATTGAGGCAATTAAGATATTAACAGGCTATAGAGAACCCATGCTCAACAGACTACTCTACTTTGACACTGGAAGAATGGAGTTTAAAGAGTTTAAGACCTATAAAAGGGATGATTGCATTATCTGCAAGCGCCTGCCCTTCTCTAAGCATCAGACTCAGATTTTAAGTGGTTTATATGATTACTCTTGTTGATACAACCTTGCGGGATGGAGAGCAGTCGCCCGGAGTCGCCTTTACTGTAAAGGAAAAGGTAGAGATTGCCAGCCTGCTCTTTTCCATCGGAATAAATGAGATGGAGGTTGGCACCCCTGTTATGGGTGGGAATGAGGCTCAGGCTGTAAAGGAAATCATTGCCATGAACCTCCCTTCAAGGATGCTTACATGGAACAGGGTTTTGGAAAGGGATATAGAGGCAGCGCTATCCTGCGGGGCAAAGGCGCTTTATATCTCATGCCCCGTATCAGACATCCAGATAGAAAATAAGCTTAAAAAGAAAAGGGAGTGGGTAAAGGAGAGATTTTCAAAACTCATCCCTGAGCTTAAAAAAGAGGGTCTTTATGTGGCCTGCGGTCTTGAGGACGCATCAAGGGCTGACCCACATTTTGTTTTAGAGATATCCTCTCTTCTTGAAGGACTTGCAGCGGATAGAATCAGGATATGCGATACAGTTGGCATCCTTACGCCTTTCAAGACCTTTGAACTCATCACCTTCCTCAGAAAATATATAAAGACACCTTTAGAAATCCACACGCATAATGACTTTGGCCTTGCCACAGCCAATGCCCTTGCCGGCATCAAGGGAGGCGCTGTTTATGTTAGTGTAACGGTCAACGGCATTGGGGAGAGGGCCGGGAATGCCAGCCTTGAAGAAGTGGTTATGGCCCTTGAGAAGATTGAAGGGATAAAGACCGGCATCAATATAAGAAGGCTTAAGGAGCTATCACTGCTTGTTTCTATGTCATCAGGAAAACCCATCCCTCCGAATAAACCCATTGTAGGAGACCTCGTCTTCACCCATGAATCTGGCATACATGTGGACGGAGTCATTAAGGATCCGACAAACTATGAGCCATTCCCTCCTGAGGATGTAGGAGCAAAAAGAAGGCTCATCATTGGCAAACACTCAAATAAACGCCTTTTAAGTCCCTCTTCTTGACATAGAACTGCTCAGGATGTACTACGAATCTCAGAAAAACTATAGGCGCTGTTCTAAAGATTACATCGCCACCTTAATTATCGTCTTCACATTCCCGCGGACATTGAAGTCGCCTCCTTTAAAAGACCACATCACCTGCGGGATAGGAGGCGCTGTCCTTAACCATATCTTACTCTTTTTCATCCCTTTACCTCAATGTTCAGGCTCTTTATCTTTCTGTAAAGGTGACTTCTGTCAAGCTGGAGGTCCTCTGCTGTCTTTGATATGTTCCAGTTGTTCTCACGGAGTTTGTTTGCAATATATTCCCTTTCAAAGGCGTCCACTGCATCCTTAAAGGAGTTGTATCTCTGAAACCTGAAATCCCCGGCTTCTGATGGATCTGAATCGCTCCTTAATATCTTCAAAACATCCGCAGTGGCAATCATCGGCGGCTGCACCATTATCATCAGCCGCTCCACAGCATTCTTTAGCTCCCTTACATTGCCCGGCCATGGATACTGTTGAAAGAGCTCTACTGCATCAGCCTCTATCTTCTTTGGCCTTGCGCCGTTTTCACGGGAGAATTCCATTATAAAGTGATTTATGAGGAGGGGTATATCCTCTTTACGCTCACGAAGGGGAGGGACAGAAATGGGTATTACATTCAGCCTGTAAAAAAGGTCTTCCCTGAAATTACCCTTTTTAAGCGCCTCTTTCAGATTTTTGTTTGATGCTGCAATAACCCTTACATCCACTTTTATGGTCTTTATTCCTCCTACCCTCTGGAACTCCTGTTCCTGCAATACACGGAGCACCTTTGCCTGTGTGGCAAGGCTCATGTCTCCGATTTCATCTAAGAATATTGTGCCGCCGTCAGCTAATTCAAATTTCCCCTTTTTCATTGTTGTAGCCCCAGTAAACGCGCCCTTTTCATGGCCAAAGAGTTCGCTTTCTATAAGGGTCTCTGGTATGGCCGCACAATTCACCTCAACAAAGGGTTTATTCCTTCTCGTGCTTTCACTGTGAATCTTTCTTGCAACTAATTCCTTTCCTGTCCCGTTCTCTCCTGATATAAGGACGCGGCCATTGCTTGGCCCTGCTATCCTTATCTGTTCCATTAATTGCCCGAATCCTTCGCTTCTGCCTATCAGATCATATTTCTTTTCAACCTTCTGTCTTAATAAGAGGTTCTCTTCCTCAAGGCGCTGCTGGTCAATTGCATGTTTAACAATGAGGGAAACCTTTTCAAGCGATAGCGGCTTTTCTATAAAGTCATAGGCGCCAAGCTTTGTTGCCTTTACTGCTGTCTCTATTGTCCCATGTCCTGACATCATTATTATTATGATCTCTGGCATCTGCTCCTTTATCCTTCTTAATACCTCTATGCCGTCTATATCCGGAAGCCAGATATCAAGGAGGACGAGAAGTGGTGTATCCTCCTTTGCAAGTTTTAAGGCATCAGCGCCATTCTCTGCAGTAGATATATCGTAGCCCTCATCCTGCAGGATAGAAGAGAGTGATTGCAGTATCCCCTTTTCATCATCAACTATTAAGATATGATCTGGCATAATGTAATCCTATTATCTTTTAATAATCCCCCTCTGTCCCCCTTTGCTAAAGGGGGATGCAGGGGGATTATGCCGCCTTAACAGGCAGTTCAATAATAAATGTTGTTCCCTTAGGCTTATTGTCTGTTACCCTTATGTAGCCGCTATGGTCTGCAATGATTCTGTTTACAATGGCAAGGCCGAGGCCAGTGCCTGTCTTCTTCTTGGAAAAATATGGAAGAAATAGCTTGTCCTTGTCGTCTGGATTTATGCCTGCACCCTCATCTGCCACCTCTACCTTAACAAGATTCAGGTCTGAATCATAATGTGTATTCACCCATACACGGCCCTTGTTATTCATTGCCTCTACAGCATTTTCAAAGAGATTTACAAAGACCCTCTTAAACTGCTCCTTATCCACATTAATAACAGGCAGGTCCTCTGCAAAGTTATTTATAATATTGATATCCTTATGGGCGCTCCTGTAAAGCGGTACGACCTCGTTTATTATTTCGTGGAGGTCGTTTGGCGCGGGCCTTGAAGCAGGCATACGCGCAAAGTTATAAAATTCATTAACAAGGCTTTTTATGCTGTTGACCTCATGAATAATCGTGTTTGTACATTCATCAAATATCTTATTAAAGTCGCTGGCATTTTCATGAAATTTCTTTCTGAGCCTCTGCGCAGAAAGCTGTATAGGCGTAAGGGGATTCTTTATTTCATGGGCGATCCTCTTTGCCACCTCCTGCCATGCTGCAACCCTTTGAGCCTTAATCAGCTCGGTAAGATCCTCAAAGACAATAACAAGGCCGAGATAATTATTATCCTCATCCCTTAGCGCCGTAATGTTCAGCCCCAGCCTGAGGAGCTTGTTGTTTAATTCAACCTGTAATTCCTCTTCTATTGCAGCCTTACCCTGAGATCTCATCCTATTTATCAGCTCCTGCACCTTATCAAGCGGCAGGAGGTGAAGGGCTGACTGATAATGTTTCCCGATTACATCTGATGCCGGTATGCCAAGTATCTTTTCTGCAGAGCTGTTAAAGGTAGTAATCCTCCCGTCCTTGTCAACAGATATCACGCCTGTTGCTATGCTTTCAAGGACTGTTTCAATATAGCCTCTTCTGCGATCAAGCTCTATGTTGCCCTTCTGCAGGGAGATGTTTGCCTCTGCCAGCCTCTCGTTGCTGAATTTGAGATCATCGGTCATCTTATTGAAGGAATTGACAAGCATCCCTATCTCGTCCCTTGCCTTTATACCTACTATCTTGAAATTCAAATCCCCCTGAGCAATTGCCTGAGTGCCTTCAGCAAGCTTCTGTATCGGCACTGTAATATCCTTTGCAAGATGAAACCCAAACCATGTGCCGGCAAAGATTATAATGAGGGTAATAAGAAGAAAAACCATAAGGTAGCTTCCCTTTATGGGATTTTTGAAGGCCTTTAACTGTTTATATTCCTCATATGCCCCTGTTATCTCCTCCATTTTATTAACAAGGCTCTGCGGTATATAATAGTTCACCACAACAACACCAACAATATCCTTATAATTAAATGATGAATATATCGGGACAACACCTCTTATTATGTCCCCCTTTCCTGTAGACTGGATATTTGTTATCTCCTTGCCCTTCAAACCAGTTTTAATAATGTCCTGCTGCGGCCTGATGAATGAGCCTTCAGGTATCTGGGGATTCAGCGCCTTGACGAGCTCTTCAGTCTGTGCGCTGAAGATCTCAACAACGCCGAGATTATACTCCTCTGCCTTTTTTGCCACTACCTCTTTTAAAAGCTGCCTATTCTGCTCATTTAAGAGCTGTTCCTCAGTAATTGTCTTGCTGATCTGCTTTGAATAATAGAGGGCATTATCCTGCGAATTTTGATAATATGTCTGCGCAACCTCAAGGGAGTTTTTTAAGGATTTTTCAACCTGTATATTAAACCAGCTTTCAATTGCAGATGTAAGAAGGCCGCTTGCAACAATAAAAAGGAGGACAGATGGTATAAGAACCGCTGAGAGAAAGTACAGAACCAGCCTCGTCCTGAACTTTGCGCCCATGATATTCTGCCTTCTTTCAAGATAGAGCTTTATGAAGTTCCTTGAAAGAAGCAGGACAAGTACTATTAAAAGGATGATGTCTACATTAACAAGGGCAAGGATGATTATGTTATTTGCAAGAAGGGATGGCCCCTCTACCTTCTGAAAAAAGACCACTATTGCAGTAAGAACAACAGCCAGAATAAAAAAGGCGAGCGCTACCAGGAGAGGTCTGTAATTCCTGCTCATGGCTTCTTCTCCAGTTTAAAGGCTGCAGAATCCGCCCATGATGTATCAATGTCAGAAAATGGAATAAAGAATAAGAAGTAGTCAAGAAAGAAGAAGAGCCTTGCATCCTTCATCTCTGCCTTTATGCTTACATAATACTCCTCATCAGATTCCAGAACCTTACTTTGCGCCAGAATTATGTTCTCTATCATGGAGACGATCGTCTTTATTTCATCATAATTCTGGACTATCTTCTCCTTATTTACATTGCCCTGCATCTTTACTGAATATTGCTTCTTTAGCAGGTCATATTTAACAGTATATTTTATCTCCTTTGAGATAACATCCTTATCATACCAGCCGCTCCTTTTTCTCTTCAAGACTATCTCATATACAATATCCTTTTCAATGCCGCTGTTTATCTCCTCCTCAATCTTCTTATCAAAACCATTAACCAGCCTCGCAGAGGCGATAATACTATCTTTATTCAGCACAACATTAATATCAGATATCCTCGCATCACCTGCAAGGGCTGGAGTAATATAAGAAAATGATATTATATAAATAATAAGTATAACTATATGAATCCTCTTCATGGGCAACAATTCTCCTTGAGTGCCATATTTACTATTCACTATTCACTGTTAACTATTCACTAATTTTTACCCCTTTGAAAAATTCTCCTGCCACTCCTTCTGAAACTGCTCATAGGATAATGTCAGGCCGTCAGAAAAGGCCTGCTCAATGGTCTTGTTGTTTCCTAATTCCTCAAGCACCCTTTTTATATTATGCATTCCATATCTCTCAATCATAAACTCCACAACAGCATGACTCATGGTATATGCAATCTGCGCCTGATAGCTGTTAAAGCCCATGAATGAGCCTTCAAGGTTCTTTAATGGAATCATCACCTTATTCTTCTGCATGGCCTTGATCAGCTCCTTTCTGTAGTCTGCCATATTCCTATCTTCAAAATGCTCTGCAAGCCCCTCATTAAGCCATGTCGGACACCTTCCATTCTTTACAATAGAGCGTACAAGCGCGTGGGTATATTCATGATAGAGGGTCTTTTTTAGTTCATTAAACTCATTCTTATAGCCGCCAATAGGGATCCGTATTTTTCCATCATAGAGCGCGCCTGCCCATGAAGGAGACCTTGTTACGTCCCTGAACTGCTGTTTTGTGTATAGATATACAATAACCTCTGTATCAGGATAGGCTGAAAGATCCCTTCCTATTTCTCTATAGGCATCCTCTAATATGGAGATAACAATCCTCCCCACATCCCTCTCCTCAGGGCCTTCAAACCTCAATGTAAAGTGGCTTGCTGCCTCTTTTGTAAAACTTTCACTTGTGTCCTTTTCCCTCTTTGCCTTTGACAGATAATATCTTGCCTTCTGGTCAGAAGGCGCAATGCTTAATACCTTTTCCCAGTAAGAGATGGCCTTTCCAACCTCATCACCCTTATAATACAGTTCAGCAAGAAGGTGATATGCCTCAAGGAAGTTTGGATCAAGCCCGACAGCCGTGTTCAGCGCATCAATGGCCTCAGGCTCTTTATTCAACTGGAGATAAGCCGCCCCAATACCAAGATATAACTTAGGGTCTTTGTCAGAGGAATAATTTATGGCATTTTTGTAATCCTCTACTGCATCCCTGTAATTGCCTGTCTCAGCCTTTTTTACGGCTATTATGCCGTATGTGGCAGAAATGGCCTTTTTAATATCCCGATTCGCCGCATCCTTTTCAAGCGCCATCTTAAAACTCTCCACTGCATTCTGGTATTTGCCATTTTCAATAAAATCCTTTCCATCCTTTAGGTATCTCATAACCATTGGATCAGAGGCGCTGATGTTTTCTACCTGCTTTTCAGTAAGCCTTGGCAGTGGAAGGGTAATATTTGCAGATGCAATAACCTGCTTCTCTTCTGGAGGCTTATCAAGAGTCTGCGCCAGCTTAGTTGTTACAGGCCTTGCTGCAATCCATTGATAAAAAACAACTGCAAGCAGAAGAACAATAATACCTGCAAGGGCGCCAATAATTATTAGACCTGTCCTCTGCCTTCCATCTTTTTTGGAAGCTGTCTCCTCTTTTTCTCTAATCCCCCCATCCACCTCCTTAACCCCCTTTTGTCCCCCTTTAATAAAGGGGGATGTAGGGGGATTATCTTCATGCTCATTTCCCTCTTTAGCGGCGGCAGTGGTTGAATGGCCTTCTTTAGCTAACGGTGTGCTGCACTTTGGACAGACCTCTGTGCCGTCAGGCAAGTTTGACCAGCAGTTTTTGCAAAACATAAACAGTCCTCCATACTCCCCCCATTCCCCCCTTTATTAAAGGAGGGTGAGGGGGGATTAGGTCTTAAAATATTGTTCTTTATCCGCCAATTCCTGTTTAATCACCTTGCTCACTGTAGTATAGTGGATTTTTAGGCAATCTGCAATCTCTTTCAGGGTATAACCATATCTCACATGGGCAAGGTAGATACACTTTATCTCTATGGGCATTTGCCTCTGTCAGCCGCCTCACCAGTCCATAGAAGGTTAAATGAGTAAGGACAGCTTTTGTGTATTCGTGATTAAGATTATCATCAAATATTCATAAAAACAAGCAGTTATTCAAAACTGACATTTCCTTGACTTATATCCCTGTCTTTCTTTATAATTAATATTGGGATTAGGGGGTCTTGCTCACATCTTTGAAGGGGAAAACAGATGATACTTATAGCAGGCGGTACTGGTTTTGTCGGAAGCCATCTTGTCAGCAGGCTGATAAATGAAGGGCATAAGGTAAGATGCGTTGTAAGAGAAGGCTCAAGCAAGGTCGGTAGAATAAAAGACCTCGGTGTTGAAATTGCCGCTGGTGATATTTCAGACCCTGCCTCGCTTAACAATGCCTGCAAAGGCATTGATACAGTCATCCACCTCGTAGGTATAATTCAGGAACAAAAGGGAATGACCTTCCAGTCCATCCATGTAGATGGCACAAGGAACCTTATTAATGCAGCAAAGAAGAATAATGTAAGGCTCTTTTATTACCAGAGCGCCAATGGCGCAGATAAAAACGGCAGGACTGCATATTACAGGACAAAGGCAGAGGCAGAGGAGATTGTCAAGGCCAGCGGATTAGACTATATTATATTCAGGCCTTCACTGATATATGGAAATGGTGATGAATTTGTATTAAGACTCACCAAGATAATCCGTGAAGCGCCAGTAATTCCCATCATAGGCTCAGGCGAGTCGTTGCTCCAGCCGATCTTTATTGACGACCTGATTGCCTGCCTTATTAAGGCAATCACAACACCACAGTTCAGGAGCAGGACATTCTGCGTTGCGGGGCCGGAACAGATAAGGTTTGAGGATATTATAAACAGGATTGCTGATGCAATGGGTATAAAAAAATCAAAATTTCACATCCCCGTAACCCTGATGCGGCCTGCCGCAATGATTATGGAAGCCCTCCTGCCCAAACCGCCTGTTACATGGGAGCAGATAATCATGCTGCAGGGTGATAATGTCTGCGATATAAAAGAGATGAAAGAGGTCTTTAACATAGAACCTGTGCCCTTTAATGAAGGGCTGAAGAGATTTTTAGTTTTGTAGGCACGGTTTTAACCGTGCTGTTTTGCACGAATAAATTCGTGCCTACATTCCTTTGGATGAGGAGAATATGTATTTTCGGGACAATAACAAAGCATCACCAACACCTGCCTCTGCCTTTATCTACACAGAAAAGTTTGATAAATACACCTACGGAGATGCCCACCCATTAAAGATGATAAGGCTAAAACTTACCTATGAACTTATCAAGGGATATGGGCTGCTTGAATCTCCAAACATACTCTATATTGAATCTGAACCTGCAAGGGAAGAGGATGTCCTAGGCTTTCACACAAAGGAGTATATAGATGTATTAAAGGCCATAGATAGAGGTGGATATCCCACAGATACAGTAAAATTCGGCCTTGGGTGGGGTGATAATCCTATAATAAAAGGGATATACGAAGGTTCTCTGCTCTCAAGCGGCGGGTCTATTCAGGCAGCAGAAATCATAGCAGAAGGCAAGACAGCCTCTGCCTTTAATATTGCCGGCGGCCTGCATCATGCCATGCCGAACAGGGCATCTGGATTCTGTTATATTAATGACCCTGTCCTTGCCATAAAGGAGCTTCTGAAAAGATACAACAGGATTGCATACATAGATATTGATGCCCATCACGGCGATGGCGTGCAATATGCCTTTTATGATACTGATAAGGTATTAACCATTTCCTTACACGAAACAGGAACATTCCTGTTTCCGGGCACAGGTTTTACAGATGAAATCGGCGCCGGAAAGGGGAAGGGTTTCTCTGTAAATCTTCCCTTTTATCCTGGCACAGATGACGAGATATTTGTATGGGGTTTTAATGAAATTGTCCCGCCATTAATAGAGGCCTTCAAACCTGATGCAATAGTTGCACAGCTTGGCGTAGACACAATGGCAACTGACCCATTAACACACCTTGAGCTTACAACAAATGGCTTCTGTGAGATGGTCCAAAGAATCAAGGGATTCAATATCCCTCTCGTTGCCTTGGGAGGGGGCGGTTATAATGTCACCAATGTTGCGCGATGCTGGACTCTAACAATGGGTATACTTGCAGGGGTTGAGCTTCCGGATGCCATTCCAGAGGATAAGATGGCGCTTTTAAGGCAAAATGGATTTGAAGGCAAGGGATTGCGTGACCCTCTTACAAAACAGAAGGCAGATAGATATATAAAGGATAAGGCAGCAGAAGGGGTTGATTATATAAGGAAAGAAATCTTCCCCTTTCATAATATTTAGTTTGCTTTTTATATTGATAATTATTACTTTTTTGATATAATTAATAGAAAGTTTTAAGGTAGGTTTTTATGTCTTCATCTGTAGTTCATAAGGCAGGTTTAAGAAAAAAGATAATATTTTCAATACTTCTTGTTGCAATAATCCCAGGGGCAATAGGCCTGCTTGTAACATACTATCAGGGTAAGAAAGGGATAAGGGAATCTATTGGTTCAAGCTTTCAGGTAATTGCAAGAGAGACAGCAAAAAAGATTGATATGGTGCTGGAAAATGAGATTGATGAGGCCGCCAACCTTTCTATTGCTTATGAGATAAAAGAGGGCCTTCGCAAGGCAAATCAGGGATATAAAGGAAAAGGCAGGGATGCAATCAAAAAGGAATTATTAGGGCTTGATACAAGGTGGAATAATTTAAGCATAACTGACCCCTTTGTCTTAGGTATCCTTAAAAATAGCCCGTCTCAATTCTTAAAAAGGTTTAACCTTAATGAAAAAGAAGGGCATATCCATTTATCTGTGTATGACAAGGAAGGGGGGCTTATTGCCTCCATAAGGAAAACCGATAACTATTATGTTGGCAATAAACCATGGTGGCAGATAATCTCAGAAGGCAACAGGGTAAAGCCTTATTTAAGTGATGTTACCTTTGATGAAAAGATACAGAATCATACCTTTGATATTGTCTATCCAATCGTTGATGAAAAAGAGGGCGGATTCATGGGTGTTATCAGGATGGTTCATGATGTAACGCTCTTTTTTAACGATGTAACAGATATAAAGGTCGGGAAGACAGGCCATGCAAACCTGATAACATCTGCTGGAAACATCCTTGTCTGTCCGATCTATCCCATAAAGAGCCATAATATTACTGAATCCCTGACCAAGAATATCGTGGAAGAAAGTTCCGGCTGGACCATTGCAAAAGACGATGCCCATGGCGGCAAGAATTCTCTTGTCGGTTTTGCACCTGTAAATTTTACAACAAAGAATCCTTCCAGTAATTTTGGCGGCAAAAAATGGTATGTCTTTGTAAGGCAGGCGCCGTCAGAGACCTATCAATCCATTAATCTCTTAATGAGTCAGGTCGCAATCATTGCGCTCTCATTAACAATCGTATTAGGCATCCTCGGATTCTTTGCGGCAAACCGCATCATGAAGCCTATCCATGCCCTTCATACAGGGGCAGAGATAATAGGAAACGGCAACCTCACCTACAGGGTCTCTGTTAACACAAACGATGAGATAGAACAGCTTGCCAGTGAATTTAATCTAATGGCAGAAAAACTAAAAATGAGGCAGGATGATTTAGAAAATGCCTATCTCGGAACTATTAAGGCGCTCACCTCAGCTATAGACGCAAAGGACAAATATACCCGCGGCCACTCCGGAAGGGTGACAGAGCTGTCCATTAAGATCGGTCAAAAACTTGGCTTTGCCCCTGACAGGCTCTCTATACTGGAGCAGGCAAGTCTATTTCATGATGTTGGAAAGATCGGGATTGAAGATGCAATCCTGAACAAGGCTTCAAGATTAAATGAGCTTGAATACGCCATTATAAAAAAACACCCGGAAATAGGTGCAGACATAATAAAGGATGTGGATTATCTGAAGCCGCTCATCCCCATAATAAGGCATGACCATGAAAGATATGATGGCTCAGGCTATCCGTATGGCTTAAAAGGTGAGGATATACCTTTGGAGGCAAGGGTTATAGCCATTGCTGACTTCTATGATGCAATAACAACTGACAGGCCTTACAGAAAGGGCCTATCCCATGAGGATGCAATTGAAGAAATAAGATCGCGGAGTGGGACAGATTTTGACCCTAAGATTGTGGAGGTATTTTTAGAATGCGTAGAAGAATATAGAAAGAATAATAATGGAGATGAAAGATGATAAAAAACTTCAGGGAGCAGACCCACCTTGGCTATATTGCTATTTTAAGAATTCTAATAGGTTTCTTCTTTCTAATGTCAGGTATTTCAAAATATTCCAGCGGTTTTTTGCAGAAACCCATATTAAAAGGCGTACTCCAAAAATGGGCTGAAGGAAATCCTAATATATGGTATAAGTCTTTCCTCCTTGATACAGCTATCCCTAATTATGAAATCTTTGCATACCTTGTGGTATATGGAGAGATACTTGTTGGGTTCTGCCTTCTCCTCGGTCTTTTAACCCGTATATCCTCTGCCTTTGGTATATTTATGAATATAAACTTTCTGCTCGGCAACGGCTGGAGCGGGCCTGCAAACAAAAATGTAAATATCCTCTTTATTGCGCTTCAGATTATTTTCATAGCCTCAGCAGCAGGCAGGTCAATCGGTGCTGATGGCATCTTAAAAAAGCGATTTTCAAAAATACCTATCTTTTAATGCCTCATTAGCATCCTTCTTATTTTCCCCTCCCTTGATGGGAGGGGTTAGGGGAGGGTGAATTTAAAGAAGTGTATAGGAAATAGCTTGCCCCTTTGATAAGTAGAGACAAAAAATGCCCGACGCAAAAAAAATCTTTACAGTAGACGCTCCCATAGAAAAGGTATGGAGCTTTCTGCGCGATATGAAACAGGTCGGCTCCTGCGTGCCGGGCTGTGAAGGCGTATGCATTGTAAATGAAAAGGATACAGACTGGAAGGTAACGGTAAATTTCGGCCCCTTTTCAAAAACCATAATCATGCGTGCCCACACCACCTTTGAGGCCCCGCCAAACAAAGGCGAATGGACTGCAACAGGCAATGACCTTTACACAAAGGGCTCTGTGGAATTAAAAAAGATATCAGAGCATAAGACAGAGGTAACCTACTGGTCAAGTGTATCTGCAAACGGCATTCTCGCTAAACTTGCAGAACCCATAATCAGGCTAAAGATTTCTGCTGATGCAGCAGAATTTGCAGAGTGTGTGAAGAAAAGAGTGGAGGAAGTATAATAATGTAGGGGCGAGGCGCTGCCTCGCCCTTGAAAAAATTAATTTTTATTACCTTTTACCTTCCCAAAACCTCCTTATGAGTTCCGATGGCTGCAATAATAATACCAAAGTCATTTCGTATATAGGTTGCTCTGTAGTTCATGGTAATGCTAAAGGCCCATTGGTCAGCGCCTTTTAGCTTCTCATTTCGTAAACCCGGATAGGCGGGATTAGAAATTAGTTTTTAAACCTGCGCCCAAAACTTTAGCCTAACTTCTTTTGGAAGGCCATTGAGCCTTTTGGGTATTGAATCAGGCTGTGCAATGTGTAGAACCACCCCTGATGCTGCTCTTTAGGCTTATGGGTTTTTCAATAATTTTAACTTAGAATGCCTTGCTATGTGGGAAAAGTCTTTATCATTTGTATGTAAATAACAATCATTAACAATGGATGCTGTGGCAATCAATGCATCAATAGTGCTAACTTGAATTCCATTTCTACTTAGATTATTCTTTAGTTCTGCTGCCCTAATATAATCTTCCCTCTCAATCTCAATCAATGGAAAAGGATCAAAATATTCTTTTAATCTTATGAAATCCTGAGGCTTTCTTACACCCTGCAATATCTCTTGAAGAATTATTCCAAGAAGAAAAATATTTTCACCATTCTTAATTATTGTTCTAAGAAGCTCAACCTCAGGATTTTGAATAATGACATGCCTTCTGAGCGCTAAAGACCAAATAGAAGTATCAACAATCACCCTCATCTTTTTCTTCTTTCCTGCTTGTAATCATAAGATGGTTTCATCTCTACTTTTCCAAACATAGAAAGTATATTCTTTTGTTTCCTTCTCCGTATAAACTCTTTTAGCGCTTCATTTACCGTATTCTTTTTGGTCTTAAAACCACCCACCTTTAGGGCCTCACTTAGAAGATTTTCATCTATCGCAAGATTTGTTGGCATAAACACCTCCTCTTACACATTTTATTACACAGTATAACATATATCGGTAAAATGGACAATCTGAAATCTGGAGTTTGTAAAGGGCCAAAAGTGTCAGTCTGTCTAACTGAATTAAAGATAAGGCAGTGGGATTTTTTTTAAATGTTTTTTTGTATATCAATTATATGGTATATCTCCACTTGCCTGCCCTTACCTGCCAGAATGAATTTTGAATATTTGACCCTCGTTCCTTCCCAACTTTATCCCTTACCTCATCTTCAGTAAGCGGTTTATTTGTGTAATTACCTTTTCCCTTACACTGTACACCTGCCCACTTTTTTTCTGTTCAACCCTCCCATATATATCAACCCCATTTTGTTGTTGCCCTTGTCTCCCATTTTTTTGAGTATTTGGGTCTTTCCAGATTGCTCTCCACAGGTCACAGCAGAGAGTTTTAAAATCTTGCCAGTTGGCAGGTGGTGGTATTTGTAA
>CAKKST010000462.1 GCA_919903585.1 Nitrospiria bacterium
CACCATCACCAGCGAGAACATGCGGTATTTAACAAGACTCGTAGAGTTTTTTCATGAACGAGAGGTTCCCACCTGTCTGTTGAATATTTTGCGATGCACCCTTCAGCCATCGCGAAAGATCATGCCTGCTGATGCTGCAGCAGCAAGGTATTTTCTATCTGCCCTTGACCGCACATATGAGCTGTATCAGCAGACTGGAAGGAAGCTCCCGGTTGCTAATTTCGCAAACATCCTTCTGGCGATCATTGCCCCCACAGCAAGAAGGCTTATGTGCGATATCTCTCCCTGCGGCGGGGGAAGGTGTTTTTTTGCATTAGCGCCCAACGGGGATTTATTCCCTTGCAGCGAGTTTATAGGTCTGCCTGCCTTTAATGGCGGCAATATATTTAAAGATGATATTGGGGATGTTCTCACCAGCCATGCCTTCAAAATGGTTACAGGCCGCAAGGTGGAGGACATTGACCCTTGCAATCGCTGCGCCATCCGCCACTTCTGCGGCTCTCCATGCCCTGCAGAGGCGCACGAAATGAACGGTGGAATGGATAAGATAGGGGCATTCTGCGAATTTTACGAGGAGCAGGTCCGTTATGCCTTTCGTGTGATTGCCGACGGCAAAGAAGAGGCCTATCTCTGGGACGGCTGGGACAAGGATACAAAGAGCACCTTCAACCTGAAACTCTGATCCCTTTTCTTGTAATTATTATGCAAGGAAACCGGGACCGTTTTTTTATTGAGTAGTAAGGCATATTTTGCGAACAACGCAGCAGGGATATTAATCATGAGTACATATCCTATTTCTTGATATCACTTAAAATGTGTTGTTAGCAAGTTAGAAATTATACTTATGATGCTTTTATATGTCAATCTAAATATTTATTTGCTTGACTTACTGCCTGCTTTCTGTTTAAGTCGAGAAAACTTGTTAAATATATTGTTAGGGTGCACAATCAAAGGAGCGCGAATGCTTTCCGATGAGACCAAGAAAACTATTGACGCTTTGTCAAAAGACGAGTTACGCCAAGAAATCAATAAAGGCAATCGCTCTCGGTTCCAAGGCGATAAGTTTGCGTATCTTCAAACCCGCCAGGCGGCCATTGAGGAGCAGGAACAACACGAAATCCGTCGAGAAGATGTAACTCATAAAACTGAAGAAATTACTCTCGCGCGAGAAGCTAATAATTTAAGCCACAAAGCAAACAAACTTAGCAGAATCGCAATAGTAGTTTCAGTCCTGGCCGCATTAATTGCTCTTGGTGCATTGGCATTCGATATTTGGTTGGGTGGCAAATCAAGTGCACCCTAACAACGCCATCAACTCAGACAGTGAAAAGCGGTGCGCCTTCGTCGCCCCGCTTTTCACTGCCGGTTATGGCGAACGTTCAACCCACCCATTATTTCTGCTTCATAAAAACACTTGACAGAAGTACGCCATTGGCGTATATTATGTCTGTGCTCATAATTGAGACCCCGATATTCACACGAAGAATTCAAGCTTTTCTTGCCGATGATGGATATCGTGTTCTTCAGGCGTATTTGGTCAATAAGCCTGAGGCCGGCAAAGTAATTCCGGGGAGCGGAGGATTACGAAAGCTTCGCTGGTCTGCCGGTGGACAAGGAAAGCGCG
>CAKKST010000463.1 GCA_919903585.1 Nitrospiria bacterium
GTAGGGGCTATTCATGAATAGCCCCTACAAGGTGGTTCATAAACGAACATCTAATTAGGAGAACAAAGTATGTCTTTAAGAATTAATTATATGCTCAAGGTCTACGATGCAAAGCTCGTGGAGATTAAAAAGGCGCTTGAGAGCGCCAATATCAAAATCCACAGCATCCTTGAAGCCCACAGGGAAGAAGTAGAAAATATAGCCGAGGAAAAAGAGGCATAAAAAAATACCCCTTTAAAAGGGGCATTTTTTATTTTTAAAACTGCAGGCAAGGCGTAAGGGAAGATATCTTCATTATACTTACTTAAGCAGCCCTAATGACCCTCTCCCTTTCAGGTGTCTCTTTGTACTCAATCTCTACCTTCTTGGCAGCAAGCTCCTTTGGAACAGGCATTGTGATCTCAAGAATACCATCTGCATATTTAGCATGCACCTTATTGATATCTACACCCTCAGGCAGGGTCATGGACCTTTCAAAGGCGCCATAGGAAATCTCTTTTACAAGGCATTCCTCTTCTTTCATCTCCCTTGTGAACCTCCTGTCGCCCTTAATTGTAAGGTGATTCCCGACTATGGAGATGTCAACATCCTTGGGATCTACCCCCGGCAGCTCTGCCCTTATAATGAGGCTGCCTTTGCTGATGAAGCTCTCCATTGCAGGATACCATTCTTCTCTCTCTCTTAAACCTAAAACCCTTTCCCCTGCACCAAAGAATCTCTTAAAGAGATCATCCATCTCTTTGTGCAAGGTTGTAAGTTCTGAAAAGGGGCTCCATTTTATGAGTTTAGTCATATAAAGTCACCTCCTTTTGAAAATACCTGATTACACAGATTCTAACACATGATTACTCAGATTTAAAACTTCTAATCCGTGTAATCTGGTTTTTAATCTGCATAACCAAGGACGAAACGATTTTTGTGCACTCCTCTGTTCCCTTACACCTCGCCTGATGCCTTTTTTATGAAAATAGTATAGCACAAAAACCAGATTTTTTCAAGCATAATTTATTGATTTTATTAAAAAAATTATCTGTTTCTCCACCGAAAAATCCCTAATAAATTAACCGCTTAGAAGCCTGCTTTTTTTGCTTTGCAATTTATCTGTGGTTGTAATAGAATAATCTTTAAAATGTTCAAAATAAAACTGGGTGATTTTGAGCTCCATGTAATCACAAGCGGATTTATTCGGCTTGATGGCGGGGCAATGTTCGGCGCAGTACCAAAGATGCTCTGGGAAAAGACAAATCCTGCTGATAAAAAAAACAGGATACTACTCGCCATGAACATCCTGCTTGTCAGAACAGGCAAAGATAATATACTAATTGACACAGGCATTGGCAATAAAGGTGATGAAAAATTTAATGCCATTTTTGGTGTAGAAGATTATCAGCCAATGGATGGCCTTCTTGGTGCAGCAGGCTTAAAAACATCGGATATAAATATTGTTATAAATACGCATCTTCATTTTGATCACGCAGGCGGAAATACAATCATGGATTCAGAAGGAAGATATACGCCGGCCTTTCCCAATGCAAGGTATATTATACAGAAGGGTGAATGGGATGATGCCATTCATACAAATGAGATGACAAAGGCAAGCTATCGAATGGATGATTTCCTGCCATTAAGAGAGGCAGGTGCAGTTGAATTTGTTGATGGCGATAGAAAAATAGCTGAAGGTGTAATGGTAATAAAAACACCGGGACATAATCGCAATCACCAGTGTGTGCTCATAGAATCTGCGAATAAAAAGGCGTTCTATCTTGGGGATCTGGTGCCTACAGCATCGCATATACCTTTTCCATATATAATGGGCTATGACCTTTTTCCCCTTGAAACGCTTGAGAACAAAAAGAGGATATTAAATCAGTCTGCTGACGAAGGATGGCTTTTGATTTTTGAGCATGACCCAAAGGTAAAGGCAGGCTAGCTTAAGAGAGACGGAGATAAGCTGAAATTAATACAAACGCAAAAAATAAGTTGACATCTCAACCACCCTCCCCTATTAACAGCCCCCCCTCCTTTAATTCCTCCCCCTCGAGGGGGGAGGAATTAAAGGAGGGGGTGAATTTAATATAGCCCT
>CAKKST010000464.1 GCA_919903585.1 Nitrospiria bacterium
GCAGACTTGGTGTCTGCCCCCCTACATCTTTTTTGTCCTTCTTTTCGGAATCTTATTAATATTCCCCTGATTCCTTTGCTACGCTTAAGGCAGGTTCTTTAATTCTCCCAAAAGGGGGAGATGCGTAAGAAAGCATTGCTCTATAAGCTTAAATAGAAGCAATTTCTGTGCCAAAAAATCTCAATTAATAATCCCTTTATTTTTCAATAGTTTTGTAAGGACGGGGGTTTCCCCGCCCTTTTATGTGTGTCCTTTTATACTAATTGTATGAAAACTTTTTCCACTTTTTTCTATTTAAGTTCACACCCGACCCGCCTAAAGGGTCAGAGTGCAAGCACGGTTGAAACCGTGCCTACAGGTTCTTTGTAGGGGCAACCCTATGTGGTTGCCCTCTTTTCTGTATATGAGGGCAGGCACGGGGGCCTGCCCCTACAACTCGCTCCTCAACTCTTAAACTCTTTAACTGTTTAACTCCTTAACTCCTTAAACTGAGTAGTTCTGCAGCACAGCAGTCATTCTGCGCATTTCGCACTTGACAAGGCCGATGCTGGATGCAAACCAGTAGTGGTTCTTGACGCCCGAATTTTTTATCTCCTCCATTATCTTAAAACACCGGTATTTCCCGGCAGGGATAATAATGTCCTCTATTGCAAGCACCTTAAATGATCTGATAACCCTGTCAGTGGTAACAGTCCATGTATCGCCGACTGAAAGGTATGATTTCTCATTTGGAGCAGATGTGCTGTACTCAATAGATGGATGATGGCCATTGCCGTTACCGTTGCCATTTGCATTTGTCCATTTTTTTGTTATTAGATTATTGTCTTTTTTAGCGCCCATGTTATTTCCACCCCAATTAGTGTCCTGTCTGTAACACTTCTTTACACTCACAAAAAAACCTCCTTCATCCCCTGCATATTTATAAAGCAATTCCTGTGCCAGATCTGACCAGTAGGGCAACTTCTTTATTTTCAACCTCTTAGAAGTTAATTATAGTTTTATGGTCATCCGCAGGAGTATCTTTTCTTGCATCTGATGTATCTAAAGAGATAATTGTTCTTAACAATTATCTCTTTCTAATGTATAATCTAACGATTACGGATTGTGAATTTTTGAAGAATTTTCGGGGCAAAAGAAGAAACAGGAATGACAAACAAAGAGCCGTATTTAAATAAAATGAGGCAAGGGCAAAGCTCATAGGCTGGGGCGCAATAAAATAAACTTCATCTAACCTGAAATCATTTAATTCAGGTGAATTAAATTCTGTTAAATAAATCTCCCC
>CAKKST010000465.1 GCA_919903585.1 Nitrospiria bacterium
TTCTTCGTGCTATAGGCAGGCTGATGTTTTTAAGGGCATGGACTGTATTATAATAGAAGTTAAGTCCTTTTGCCTCTGCCTTTAGCTCCCCTGATATTTTTTCTAACATCTTCCTTCCTTTTTAAGCTGTTCACTGTTTTTATCTACCATTTTATCTTCTTTCTGAATCGGTATCTGATATATATAGCAAGGCCGTTCATAAATAATGTCATTGCCATAAGGACAAGGCCTGCAGCAGCGGCATTTAACTGAAACCCCTTCTGCGGTCTTGATACCCAGTTAAACATCTGTATTGGCATGATAGTAAATGGGTCAAAGAGCCATTTAAATGATATAAATGGAAATTCTGCTGAAATCGGTGATGTGGGAAGAAAGGCTATAAATGTCAATCCCCCAACAGTTATTAGAGGCGCTGTCTCACCAATGGCCCTTGAAAGCCCTATTATTATACCAGTAAGTATACCGCCTATGGAATAGGGGAGGATATGCCACTGTATGGTCTGCCACTTTGTTGCCCCAAGGGCATAGGATGCCTCCCTGATTGAATTAGGGATAGCCCTTATAGCCTCCCTTGTTGCCATTATGACAATGGGGAGTATCAAAAGGCCGAGCGTAAGCCCGCCTGTGAGTATGCTTTCACCAAATCTAAAGAAGTACACAAACACACCCAATGCAAGAAGGCCATAGATTATTGAAGGAACGCCGGCAAGATTTGCAATGTTTATCTCAATGATATCGGTCAGCCAGTTCTTCCTCGCATACTCCTCAAGATATACCCCGGCGCCAATACCGATTGGTATTGCAGAAAAGGCTGTTACGAGGAGCACAAGAATGCTCCCCACCCATGCAGAGAGTATGCCTGCCTTGTCAGGAAACCTTGATGGAAAGGATGTAAAAAAATTGTAGCTTAAGCGCGGGAGGCCGTCTATCATAAGATCAATCATAAGGGCAAAGAGCAAAAAGAGCCCAACGAAGGTGGACAAGAGCCCAGTTACCCAGAAGGCATAATCCCAGAACTTATTAAATGCTATTCGCTTTTTAATGTTTTCCATAAAAAATTATTCCTTAATTTTGCATTTTGATTTTTGCATTTTTTTAATACGCCTGCCTTATCCTTTTCCTCAGCCAGAAGCCTATTATATTAAAGACGAGTGTCATTAAAAATAGCGTTATGCCTGCGGCAAAGATCGTCTTATACTCAATGGTGCCATGAGGCACATCGCCGAGGCTGACCTGAACAATATATCCTGTTAATGTCTGAACAGGCTCAAGCGGGTTTATGGTAAAATTGGGGAGCATGCCTGCTGCAATGGCAACAACCATTGTCTCGCCTATTGCCCGTGATATGCCAATGATAAATGCCGCTGCAATGCCTGAGAAGGCCGCGGGGATAATCACCTTAAAGGCTGTCTGGAATTTTGTTGCGCCCATTGCATAGGAGCCCTCCCTGATATGCATGGGGACTGCCTTCATTGCGTCCTCGCTTACAGAGCTTACATAAGGTAT
>CAKKST010000466.1 GCA_919903585.1 Nitrospiria bacterium
TCACAAGAAACATGAAGCTGTTTATAGTGATGATGTATTTTCTGTATTCTTCTTTGTAATTAACACCCATAATTTACACCTATAGAAAAGGGGGATTTAAGTAGGGGTTCAAAATTTTGAACCCCTACTTATGCAACGCTTTTGTAGGCACGATTTAAACCGTGCCTACTTAATACAAACGCATTAAATGCCATTACATAATAAAGTAATGTTAATTAATTTTAAAATCCCCCTTAATCCCCCTTTTTCAAAGGGGGAAACTTTCCCCTCTATTAAGAGGGGATAAAGGGGTGTGTTCCCCTCTTACCCCTCTGTGTCCCCCCTTGCTAAGGGGGGAATTAAAGAGGGGTTAGAGCCTGCCCCTGCATGCCCGCCCTCGAATGGTTCTATCGGGGGTATTAAGCAGGGGGGAAATTTATTTAACATAAATTAATGCGTTTGTATTAGTAAGGGCGTATGGCCATACGCCCCTACACCCATGCCCTACATCTTCCCTCTCTTAAAACAAAAATAGGGGCAACGTTACGCTGCCCCTTATAGTCTAAAAAGTAGGGGCAATTCATGAATTGCCCCTACTAAATTATTCCCTTTCATGTCCATTGCCTGCATCTCTCTCAAGCATGTAATGCGCTGTCTGATGCATGAAGGCCTCAAGCCTTGTTGTGCCGTTTGTATCCTTCTGGCCGTCATAAGCCATATTCAGGCAGGGGATATTATTATACTCCTCCCTGAATCTTTTTAGGATGGCGCCCACAATAGTCCCCGGCATGCAGGTAAATGGCATTACATTTACAATCCCGCTGACGCCATTTTTATAAAAATCAATTGCCTTTCCAACGCTCAGGATTGCCTCGCCTTCAAAACTCTTATGAAGATAGGGGCTTGCAAAATCCAATGTCTCTTTGATAGTGAGCTCCCCGCCATTTCTCAGTTTATCTTCAAATGGCCTGCACAGTTTATGTTCATCACGCCTCTGAACTACATTTGTAAGATAAAGCTTGAGATAGCTGCCATAATTCTTCTTTTTAAGCGACCGCTCCATTGATGTAAAGTTGGTATAAAAGAACCACTCTGTCATGGACGGCAGCCACGCCTCGCCGCCGAGGGCCTCAATCTTTCTCACAATATTCTCATTGGCAAAGCGGTTGCTCCTCAGATATATCTCGCCAACAATCCCGATAATAGGCCTTTTTATCTTTTCTATTTCAATGTTGTCAAAACGGCTTGCTGCCTCCTCCATCAAAGGCATAAGCCCCTGATTATTTTTGATGGCCTCATATATCTCCTTTAAATAGTATTGATAAACCTCGTCTGACTCGCCCTTATTCCTTTCATACGGCCTTGTCTCACGGAGCCTTTTTTCAAGGACATCTATTGCAACAATCCCCTGCCACGCCATTCTTACAAATTTATTGCCGGCAACGCCAAGGTGCTTATAAAAATTTTCATCCTGATTTGGCGAATATATAGGGACATCAGCATAACCAATCTCATCAAGGATAAGCCGATGCAGCCTGTTATACTGCCCAAACCTGCATGGGCCGCAGCCTGACGGCATAAAGAATGCGGATTTTTCAGGGTTAAAACCAGGCTTTTTTACAAGGCCGATTACATCGCCTGCAGTAATTACCGCAGGGACACACTCCTTGCCTGAGGTATATTTTCTTCCCCATTGCAGGGATACCTCATCAGGCTCGGGCAGGACCTCTGCCTCTATGCCATTTGCCTCAAAGGCCGCTGCAATGGCAAAGGCATGATCCGCCATATAGGGAAGATATATCTTCCTCTTCTTGCCTTCAGCAGCATGATATAGAACAGGCCTTGTCTTATTCTCCTCAATCTTTCTCTTCCCTGCATTCTCAAGGCTGTCAAGGAATGCCTCAAGCCTTGTTACTGCGCCTGCATCTGCGCTATGTTCATCTATCTCAATCTGGAGATAGGGCTTGCCCTTCATCTTGTCCCTGAAGAAGTGGGCAATGAATGAATCAGGCCCGCAGGAGAAGTTTGTAATATAAAGCGCATAAAGCCGGCGGTCATTTTTAATGATATGGGCTGCTGCGAGAATCCTCTGGCCTGACTTCCAGTACATATCGTGCCTGTCCTCTATATCCGCATCATCAAGAGGCAGGAAATCCATTGGTATGGCGATTGTTCCCAGATCCTTTAATTTCTGCGGCAGGCTTAGGCTTATCTCCGGGTCGCAGCCATTATACGGCCTGCTCACTATGATAATAGCCCTCTCATTCGGCTTTAGGCCGTCCAGTATCTCCTTACCCCTCTTCTGCGCTGCACTGTAGAAATTTTCCTGCGACGTCTCTGCGATCTCCCATGCTGCATCAATCTCACGTTTACTTTTACCGAGCTCTTTGCCCATTTCATAAAGGACCTTCATTAATATCTTCTTTTCATAGCCGAGCTCTATCGGAGGCTTGAGGAGCTTAACGCCCTTTTCCTCAAATGAGATAGCAGAGCAGACAGTATATGGTATTGCCTGAATATATGGGCAGGCCTGGCTGTGTTCAAGTTTTGGATTCTTTCTCCTTAAATTGACAAAGCTGGGAAGAAAGATGTAATCAACGCCTTTTTCTATAAGATTTAAAAGATGGCCGTGAGTAATCTTAATCGGGAAGCACTGCTCTGCAACAACGATCTCAAGCCCCTTGCGGATTATCTCCTTATTTGAGTAATCAGAAAGCACAACCCTGAACCCAAGCTCTGTGAAGAATGCCCTCCACATGGGCAGCAGCTCATAAAAGAACAGCGCCCTCGGTATGCCTATCCTCTTTGCATCCTCCTTTACCTTGCCCTTTCCCTGATGATATGCAGTAACGAGCATCTTGTTTCTCTCTTCAAAGAGATCAGGCAGGTCATTCTTCTTTTTAGACTCATCAATATCATACTTCTCGCACCTGCTGCCATAATACAGCGGCCTCTCGCCTTCAACAACCACCTGTCTGATCTCGCAGACATTTGCGCAGTCCCTGCACTCAAAGGTAGAAATCTCATATTTTTTCTGTAACAGGTCAAAGCCCTTGAAGCCGCACTTTGGCTTCTTGTGGTTCTTTGCAAGCATGGCAACGCCGATTGCGCCTGTAACATCATGGTGCTCAGGAACAATAATCTTCTTGCCTGTCACCTCTTCAAAGGCAGAAACAACAGCGGCATTTGCTGCAACCCCGCCCTGAAAGAATATCCTGTTTCCTATTCTCCTCCCTTCCACAACCCTGTTCAGATAGTTATGGACAATGGAGTAGGCAAGGCCTGCAACAAGCTGCTCAGTGCTTGCGCCATTCTGCTGGTGATGGACGAGGTCAGATTCTATGAATACAGTGCATTTCTCGCCCAAAGACGACGGGCATGAGGAGCCCAGCGCCATATCACCGAACTGTCTTTTAATGGAGATGCCCAGCCTCTCTGCCTGCTCTTCCAAAAAAGAGCCTGTGCCGGCAGCGCAGACCTTGTTCATCTCAAAATCCACAACCGCGCCATTATCAACGCTGATATACTTTGAGTCCTGACCGCCTATCTCAAATATAGTATCTACTGTGGAATCAATATGAATGGCTGCTGTTGCCTGTGCTGTTATCTCGTTTCTTATAACATCTGCGCCGACAAGGTCTCCTGTCAGATACCTTCCGGAGCCTGTTGTGCCAGCGCCCTTTATATTCACAAAGTGGCTGATCTCATCGCCAACCTCTTTTAATCCCTTTTTAACCGCCTCTATCGGCCTCCCTGCAGTTGGCAGATACCTCTTTGAGAGGACATTGTTATTCTCATCTATAACAACAACATTTGTGCTAACAGAGCCGACATCAATGCCGAGATAGGCATCTATCTTGTTGCTATCAGAGAGATTAACCCATTTTTTGTCATCCTTCTTGCCATGATGGGCATCACCGCATTTTTTTAATTGCCTGAGGGGGCTTCCGAGCTCTTTGTGCGATCCCTGATGCTCCTTTAATTTCTCAAGGCCGAGGAATCTCTGGGTAAAGGCTGCGTCCTCCATTGTGCAAAATATAACACCAAGCGCACCCATGTGATAGAAGTGTTCAGGGATGATAAGCTCGCCCTCTTTAAGATTGAGGATATTTTCAAAGGCCTTTCTCATTCCCATATTCGCAGCAACGCCGCCCTGAAAGGATACAGGCTTGATAAAATCCTTGCCCTTGCCGATTGTGGCCTTAAAATTCCTTGCCATTGCATAGCAGAGGCCTCCTATGATGTCATAGTCAGGGGTTGCAATCTGCTGGAGATGGATCATGTCCGACTTTGCAAAGACACTGCACCTTCCAGCTATCCTCGGAGGATTTTGGGATTTCAAGGCAGCGCTGCTGAATTCCTCTATGGTGAATCCGAGCCTTGATGCCTGCTGGTCAAGGAATGAGCCTGTGCCCGCAGCGCAGACGCCGTTCATTGCAAAATCTGCAATCTCTATCTTTTTGGTTGCCTCATTAAATTTTAATAAGAGGAGCTTTGAGTCCTCGCCGCCCATCTCAATTGCTGTCCTTACCTCAGGGTGGAAGCGCTCCATTGCCCTTGCCTGCGCAATGACCTCATTGATAAAACTGCCGCCAATCAGCTCGCTGACCTTCTTGCCTGCAGAGCCTGTTACGCCAACCCTTTCAATCTTATCTGCCGGTATCCTTGTCACCACATCCGAGAGGACATCAATCACTGTCTTTAAGGGCTGGCCCTTAGTCCTTGTGTAATGCTTCTCAATTATATTCTTATTGCTGTCAATGACTACTGTCTTTAAACTTACTGAACCGATATCCATGCCTAAATAAAATGAGTCCTTCATAAATATACCTCCAGAAACTATTTCAGTATACCTGTCAACCCAAGCCTTATCATTTTAATGCCAATCGCTGCTAAAATCAAGGCCGCAACCTTTGCAACAGCCTTTGAACCGCTTACACCCATGATTTTTACAATCCTGTCTGCCTGAAGAAACACAACCCAGGCAAAGAGGATATTTACAATAACAGATAATATTACCGGTGCAACCCCCTGTGTCCCGACAAGTATTAAAGCAGTTGTAAGCGTTGCAGGTCCTGCAATCAAAGGCGTGCCGAGCGGCACAGCGCCGATTGTAGCGCCCCTGCTTATGCGAATCACACCTACCCTTAATATATCCGCTACTGCTATTACAAGGAGGACAAGGCCTCCTGCTATCATAAAATCCTCAACCTTTATATCCAGCGCCTGAAATATTGCCTTGCCCACAAAGATAAAGCCCACAGTAACGAGAAAGGCGGTGATTATGGACTGGGTTGCAACCCTATCCCTTTCCTCCTTCTTAAGTCCCTGCGTAAACATAAAGAATGCAGGAAGCACTCCAATGGCATCAATGGCAACAAAGATAGGGATAAGGCTGTATAGAAAGTTGTTTAATAATTCCATTATTTTTTCTTCTTTGCCTTTGCTGCTATGAAGCCCAGCACAATCCCTATAATAAGTATAATAATAAGCAGAAGGAATGTAGGCATTTCTACTTCCCATCTGATAAAGTTTACTTTTGCTATATGAGTGTTGCTCAATATAAAAACCGCCGTAAGCAGGGCAAGGATTATAAATATACTCAGCTTCAGCATCTTGCCTCCTATTTTTTCACCCCTTCCAAAAATGGTTTGATTAAGTCCATTGGCAGCGGGAAAAGTATCGTTGAATTTTTCTCTGTTGCTATCTCTGTTAAGGTTTGCAGGTATCTCAACTGTATTGCAATCGGGTTCTGGGACATGAGCTTTGCTGCCTCAAGAATCTTGTACGATGCGGCAAGCTCGCCCTCTGCATGTATCACCTTTGCCCTCTTTTCCCTTTCTGCCTCTGCCTGCTTTGCCATTGCCCTCTTCATCTCCTCAGGCAGGTCTATGGCCTTTACCTCCACATTTGCAACCTTTATACCCCATGGGTCTGTGTGTTTGTCCAGAATCTCCTGAAGCCGCTGATTAATCTTATCCCTCTCTGCTAAGAGTTCATCAAGCTCTGCCTGTCCGCAT
>CAKKST010000467.1 GCA_919903585.1 Nitrospiria bacterium
TTGATGTCTGAGGGAATCCTCATCTTTGGTTTTTGCGTCTCTACCATTGCCATTTTAAACTTCCTCCTAAAAAAATTATTAGTGCGTATATTATACCATAATTATATTATTACATAATAAAGAAAAATATGGGGATTTTGGAAACCTTCCCCAAAATCCCCATATATTTTTTATTACTTAATCAACCTAATCAACTATTTTTACTACTTCTTCCTCGGCCCGTGGATATTCTCTACTTCCTTAGCTGCTGCAGCGCCTTCATACTTATCTTTTGGCACATCAGGAAGGACATATTTACCTGGCACATTCCACTTGCCGACAAACTGGGCAATGCCCTTTGCAACAGACGCTGAACCGTCGCCCTTTGGCCCGCCTTTAATGTCATCTATGCGGAGCCCCTTCTTGTCTGCTACTACTGTGTATGAACCTTCCAATACATCCTTATATGCTGCCTCAGGCTTGTCAGACCACTTAAATGGTATTACTATCTTCTGGTCTGTTGATGCATGGCAGCTTTCGCATGTCCTTGACTTGCCAGTTGCATGTGCAACCTTGTCAAGGTTAAGCCATGCCATTATCCTCTTATCCGTATCATCGCCTTTTACATCTGCTGTAACTGCAAAGGCGTCATTTGAATAGTACTTTCTGTCAATCTTCACATCATCGCTGTTGCGGTATAGAACCTTCTTTGACAGCTTTATCTTCTCGCCATCAGCAATAGTTGCAGATATGTGCGGCACCACATGATACGAATTCCATTTCTTTGTCTTTGGGTTTTTAAGTATTAAAGGAGCAACACCGCCGTCAACATCAATATAATAATCAGGATTCCTGTCAATCGGTGTATCTACACCTGCTAATTTTCCAGGAGCCCAGAAATTTAATGCATATCCGCCGATTGCTGTTGTATGGCATGCCTCGCATGTAACATTCTTATGATTGCTCTTATTGTATGCCTCCACCTGCTGTTTGTGGCATTTTGCGCACTGCCCTACACCCGGGTCTCTTACCTGATCGCCATGCAGCTTAGTCTCTGTATTTGTTACATGGCAGTCCACGCAGACCATTTTATTCACAAAGTGAACATCCTTCTTTTCAGATAATGCCTTTGCCCATTTTGGCTGGGAGAAGGCGCCCCTTATATAACCGTCGCCTCTTCTTCTGTCAAGAGGACCAGCATGGCATGCCATCCCCCTGCCAGCGCCAGAGCAGCTAAAGGCATCAGGCTTCTTAGAAAACTTATGCACACCCTCTTTTGGCTTTCCTTCTTCTTTATTGGTTGGGGTAAAGTGGCAGTCAAGGCAGCCAACATGGCACTGATTGCAGACCTTCTGATTAACTGCAGATGCCTCTGGGGTTAAAGCCATAGAACTTGCCTTATTAAATACATTGGTATTCTTATCTGTAAATTTATCCTGTGCAGGCTTTGCCAGGTCGCCTGTCCATAGACCGCAGCTCTGAGGACCTGAAGGTGATGTCCATGTAGCATACTGGCTCTGTGTATGTGAGCCTGTTCCCATGCCCATCGGGGATTTCAAGAAACTTTCAACCAGCGGGAGGTGGCACTTTCCGCAGGTCTTCTTTGCAATCTCTGGATTAAAGGCCATTGTCTCCTTATTCCTGTCATGATATAATAATAATCTGAAATCAGGATTCTTTACAGTCTTTCCATCCTTGTCTGTAATCCTCGGCGCAAGGCTGTCGCCGGCAAATCCGCCATGATTCTTTAGCTGTTTTAAAGAATCTGCATCAGCGCCTGTTAATTCACTCCTCTTTTTTACTGCTACCTTCTTCTTGTACGCAACCATCAGGCCTAATACACCCTCATGTGCCTTTGCCTTGTCTGCCTCTTTGTCATTTCCAAGATGGCAATCAACGCATGTTGCTGGCATGCCTGTCTGTGCAGCAACCTCTTCCTGCGTCATAGAAAACTGCGGCGCGCCCAGCTTTTCCATCTCTGCCTTGTTTCCATGGCAGTTCACGCAGGTGGATGCATCAGATTGAGATGAAAATAAAAATAGTGTTAGTACTGCAAAAAACGATGAAAGAAATAAAAACCTTTTCATAACCTCTACCTCCCTCTTTTAAGAATTAATGATTAACAACCCCCAATAGTAACCTTCACATCCGCGTCGCCTTCCCATTTTCCGTGTTTATTGCACTCTGCAATGGCGCGGATATTTGTACTCTCTGCCAGTTTGATCCTTGTTGCAATATAGGCCTCCCCATTTGCCGGCGTGAATCTATAAAGTCCCTTGCTAGGAATCGGACTTAAATCATCAACAATGTATATGCTCTTGATATAGTGGTCAGCCGTCATTGGATGATTAACAGAAACTGTAATAGGCACCAAGCTTCCATCCTCTGCAATCAATGGAATATCTACTGTCGGGATATGCAATGCCTCTTCTGGTGTAAGGCTCTTTGGATTGGCTGCCTTTTTCCCTGATTCTGCGGCAGCAAATAACTTCTTGGGCATGAGGACATCAGGTATAACTGAACCGATAAGTCCGATTAAAGCCGTTGCCTTTATAAAACCGCGCCTTGTAAAACCTTCTTTAATACCTTTCAACTATTACTCACCCCCTTCTTTATTGAGAATACTCCCCGCTCAGGGTTTTATATGATGTTATAATAAAACCATAATATGCCTTTTGTCAAGTATTTTTGGAATTATTGTGTTTTTGGCATATGAATAGCCCTGTTGTGCAGGGCCTCTGATGCCTCCATTATGGCCTCTGAAAGGGTCGGGTGGGCATGTATAGTGGCCCCAATATCGGCTGCTGTGGCCCCAAGCCTCATGGCAACAGCGCCTTCATGAATAAGGTCTGCTGCATGGGCGCCAATTATGTGAAGCCCCAATACCTTATCTGTCTTTGCATCTGCTATGATCTTTGCCATGCCTGCGATTTCACCCATTGCATGCGCCTTGCCGAGTCCCCTGAACTGGAATCTGCCTATTTTAATATCAATACCCTTTTCCCTTGCCTGTTGTTCCCTTAATCCCACACTCCCTATCTCAGGCATGGTGAATATGCCTGCCGGAACAATGTTATAATCAATTGTTCTGTTATGCCCCATTATATTCTCTGCTGCAACTATCCCTTCTGTGGATGCAACATGGGCAAGCATAATGCCGCCGATAACATCGCCAATGGCATATATACCCTTTACATTGGTCTCCATCCTGTCATTCACCCTTATCTCGCCTTTGCTGCCCTTTTCTATGCCGAGCTTTTCAAGGCCAATATCCTCTGTATTCAATGCCCTGCCAATGGAGACCAGAACCTTTTCTACCTTAATCTCTTTTCCATCGCTAAGGGCAGCAGTTATGCTCCCTTCGTTATTCCTTGCCACCTTCTCTATCTTTGTATTTAATATGAGCTTTATCTTTCTCTTCTTTAATTCCCTTTCTAATATCTCTGATATCTCTTCATCCTCTGTTGCAACTGCATGGGAAAGCATCTCAACTATTGTTACCTCAGCGCCGAACTCTTTCAGGATAAAGGCAAATTCGCATCCTATGACGCCAGCGCCAACAATCAATATGCCCTTTGGAATCCCTGTTATATTTAATGCCTCGTCGCTGGTGATTACATCCTTCCCGTCAAAAGGGAATATCGGCAATCTTGCCGGCCTTGAACCTGTTGCAATTATAATATTATCGCCTTCTACTACCCTGCCTGTCCCATCCTTTAAGGCAGTCTCTATCTTTTTTTCATCTATTAGCTTACCCCTGCCTTCTAAGAGCTCTACACCCCAGCTTTTAAAGAGTGAACGTATGCCCTTTACCTGAATGCCAACTACCTTATTCTTCCTTTCTATAATCTTAGAAAGGTTGCAGATTACCTCGCCTTTAATCTCAATGCCGTATTCCTCTGCCCTTTTAATCTTATCTATTGCCTCTGCAGAGGCTATTAATGCCTTTGTAGGGATGCAGCCCCTGTTTAAGCATGTGCCGCCAACCTCGGTTTCTTCTATTACAGTAACCTTTGCGCCAAGCTGTGCAGCCCTCAATGCCGCAACATAACCGCCCGGCCCTGCCCCCAGAATAACCAGCCTCTTTACAGACATCCCTCCTACCTTGCCTCCTCCGCAACATATTTGTCATAGGCCTCTGCGTCAAGGAGCTCCTCTATCTCATTCACATCCGATATCTCAATCACTGCAATCCAGCCCTTCTCATAGGGGTCCCCGTTTATTATCTCAGGGTTCTCTGAAAGCTCCTCATTTACCCTTACTATCTTACCGGTAACAGGGGCTATTATGGGTGATGTGGCCTTTGTAGACTCTATCTCAGCGATCTCAGAATCCTTATCAACCTCTGTGTTCACATCCGGGAGTTCAATATAAACAATATCACCCAAAGTCTCCTGCGCATAATTTGTAATGCCTATAGTAGCCTTTTTACCTTCAATCCTTGCCCATGAATGCTCCTTATGATACTTTAAATCATCTGGACTCATAAATT
>CAKKST010000468.1 GCA_919903585.1 Nitrospiria bacterium
AGGAGTAAGGGAAAAAGGGGAAATGAAGGCGTTCGGGGGCAATCTCAAATTCGTAATGCGTAATCCGTAATCCGTGATGAGTATCCTTAGTTGACGCATTACTCATTACACATCACTCATCACTGATACCAGATTGCTTCGCTTTGCTCGCAATGGCAACTTTTCTATATCGGGATTTGGGTTCTTTTTCTACCTTCACATCTGAATATTAATCTGGTATAATTATTAAAAAGGAAAAATAGTCGTATAGACAGGAGGCAGTCCATGGGAAAAATTACAATAGACATATCAAGTGAGCTTATAAAACTCTTTCCTTCAAAAAAAGAGGCAAAGACTGAGGCGAAACAGGCTATGGTTTTTGACCTTGTAAGGCGTGGAAAAATATCTAAAGGAAGGGCAGCAGAACTGCTTGGAATAAATCTGTGGGATTTACCCGAACTTCTCGCTCAATATGATATCCCTTGGTTTGATTACTCACCTGATGATTTAAAACATGACCTCGAAATGTTGGAAAAAATAGAAAAAGGATAAATAGTTGAGAATTGTCTGTGATTCAAGCGCCATTATTGCTCTGGAGAGGATCAATTATCTGTGGCTTTTAGAAAGCCTGGCAGAGGAAATCATTATTCCTTATGCTGTAAATAAGGAAATAAGAAGCAAAAAGGGCATTAATCTTCCAGCGTGCTTTAGAGTTGAAGAAGCGAGGGACAAGCTTTATATAAGGCAGAACAGGAAATATCTCCACATAGGCGAAGTTGAAGCTATTGCCATTGCCAAAGATATAAAAGCCGACCTTATAATCTTAGATGACAGAAAGGCGAGGAAATTTGCAGAAAAGGAGGGGCTGAAAGTAGCAGGCCTGCCTGTCCTTTTGATAATGGCTAAGAAGAAGGGAATTATAGAAAAGGTAAAGCCAATAATTGATGACCTGAAAAGACACAACTTCTTTATTGGGGAAGATATATATATTGAAATACTGAAACTTTCTAGCGAGCTATAAGTAGAGGGACGCTGAGCTTGTCTAAAAACTCATTTTTCTAAAAATGGGCTTCAATAAAATCAACCACTTATGCGGCCACAAACCCAAAAAACAGTAGTTTTTAGACAGGCTCCGCTTCCCATATTTCTAAAGCAGGGGTCTGGAGTTTATCTCTATCCATTTTATTTAATTATACTCTACAAGCGGCCTTATTGCCACAAAAATATAAGTAGTAACCGGCTGGCTCTTTTTGCCTTGACTCCAATCTTGATGCTGTTTATAATCAAAAAAAGGATAGTTAAGACCTATGTATAGCGAAAAGGTGATGGAGCACTTCAGGCATCCACGGAATGTGGGTGAGATGGAGAACCCTGACGGCACAGGAAGGGTCGGCAACCCTGTGTGCGGCGACATTATGGAGCTGTATATAAAGGTGAAGGATGATGTGATTGTGGATGCAAAGTTCCAGACCTTTGGATGCGGCGCTGCTATTGCTACATCATCAATGGTAACAGAGCTTGTTAAGGGAAAGACGCTTGAGGAGGCATTGAAGATATCCAACAAGACAGTTGCAGAGGCATTGGACGGCCTTCCTGCAAACAAGCTCCACTGCTCTGTGCTTGCAGAAGAGGCATTACAGGCAGCAATTGAGGACTATAAGAAAAGGTCAGGGAAGGCAGGCCCGAGTTAGACATAGGAGGTTCAAAGGGATATGGGGCAGAAGTATACAGAGATTAGTGAAAATCTGATGAACTTTATTCAGCGGCAGAAGATCTTCTTTGTTGGCACTGCTGCCTGCGATGGACGGGTTAATATCTCGCCAAAAGGTATGGATACCCTGCGTGTTCTTGGAAAAAACAGGGTGGTCTGGCTAAACCTGACAGGAAGCGGAAACGAGACTGCAGCGCATCTATTTGAAAATGACCGTATGACCATCATGTTCTGCGCCTTTGAAGGCGACCCTATGATCCTTCGTCTATATGGCCATGCAAAGGCCTTTCATCCGAGAGATCCAGAATGGCAGGAGCTGATTCAACTATTTTCTCCAGTTGCAGGGTCTCGCCAGATTATTGACATGGCAGTTGATTTAGTTCATACATCTTGCGGAGCAGCAGTCCCATATTTTGATTTTAATGGGGAAAGAGAGCAGTTAAAGCAGTGGGTAGAAAATAAAGGTGATGAAGGGATTAGAAAGTACTGGGAAGAGAAAAATCAGGTAAGCATTGATGGCAAGCCGACAAAGATACTGGAATAAAAATTGTTTGACACACTCCCCCTTTTTATTGTAAAGTTATTAATAACAATTATTAATTAGGTTTTTCCAGTAGGCTTCACCTATTTTTGTTCAAACCGTTATTTTAAGCTGTTACTGCTTTCAGAGAACTAATCATGGGATATCTGAAACTAAACAATGACTGTCATTTAAAATTATTAGAGTCTGCTTATGTTTACAATATAAAAAAGGATGAGCTCTATGAGGTGAATGATAAGGCAATCGGCTTCCTGATGAAGTGCAATGGCATTACACCCAATCTTGAATCAGAAGGCGAGGCGGACTTTCTTTCTTACTGTCTTTCTGAAAACATACTGGAGGAGCTTGCAGAACCAAAGGCAAGAAAAATTTTTACTAATAAATCACCTGAACCATCACTTCGGTATCTGGAACTTCAGATTACAAATAAATGCAATCTCATCTGCAAACATTGCTATCTCGGTGAGGCAGGCAAGACAGATTTAGAATATGACACAGCGCTAAACATATTTAATGAGTTTGAGGCAATGCAGGGATTACGGCTTTTGATTACAGGCGGTGAGCCAATTTTACATAAAAGGTTCTGGGAGATAAATCAGAAACTTCCTGAATACGGCTTCAGGAGTATTCTTCTTTCAAACGGAACACTAATAACAAATGATATTGCAGAAAGATTAAATGTCCACGAGGTTCAGGTGAGTATTGACGGTATAGAGAATGGCCATGATGCAATTAGGGGTAAGGGAAGTTTTAAGAAGGCGATTGCTGGTATAGAGGCACTAAAATCAGCAGGCGTAGATGTCTCTGTTGCCACAATGATACATTCAAAAAATACAGAAGAATTTGAGAACTTAAATAAGTTAATAGAAAAGATGGCTATTGTTGAATGGAATGTGGATGTCCCGTGCAGTTCAGGCTATCTTTTAAACAATAAAGACCTGCTTCTTCCTTATTCAGATGCAGCAAAATATATGCACTATGGTTTTGGCGGCGGCTCTCACGGCTCTGTGAATGATTTTGCCTGCGGCTCCCATCTCTGCGCAGTTACCCCACAGGGCAAGGTTATAAGGTGCGGTTTTTATCCTGATGCGCCGCTTGGTGATGTAAAAGAGGGTTTAAGGAATTGCTGGGAGAGGATGCAGCATATTAAACTTACAGAACTTAACTGTGACTGCAAATATATAAATGAGTGTAAAGGCGGGTGCAGGTACAGGGCAGAGATCTATAAGGATGTTTATGCGCCTGACCCTGTGCAGTGTTATGCAAGGGGCGTTGAGCTTACGGCTTCGTAAAAAGTCTTTGCCGTTAATCACGTAAAAGTCCATGTTTAAAAGGAGGTGATTATGATGATTATAAAGAAGGTAACAAAGAGGTCAGCAGGCACA
>CAKKST010000469.1 GCA_919903585.1 Nitrospiria bacterium
GACATTTGCAGGCGACTATGTAACCCTCTTTATCTTCTGGGAGGTGATGGCATTTGCCTCTGTATTTCTTGTGTGGTTCAGAAGAACCAAGGAGGCAGTGGACGCAGGATACAGATACCTTTTGGTCCATGTTGCAGGCGGCCTCATTCTGCTTGCAGGCATAGCGCTTAGATATGGAGAGACAGGTAGTTTTGCCTTTACTTCTATCTCGCCACAGGATGTTACACTCGCAACCTATCTGATAATGATCGGCTTCTGCCTGAATGCGGCTGTCCCGCCAATCCATGGATGGCTGCCTGATGCCTATCCAAAGGCCACTGTTACAGGGGCTGTGTTTATGTCTGCCTTTACTACAAAGACTGCTGTTTATACGCTTGCACGCGGCTTTGCAGGTTTTGAGATATTAGCTGTGCTCGGCGCTATCATGGCAGTATATGGCGTCTGCTACGCTGTTATTGAAAATGATGCAAGAAAGATCCTTGCCTATCATATTGTAAGTCAGGTGGGATATATGGTTGCAGGTATTGGTATAGGGACAGCGATGGCAGTAAATGGCGCCATATCCCATGCCTATGCGCATATCATTTATAAAGGCCTGCTGTTTATGGGTGTAGGCGCTGTCCTTGAGATGACAGGCAGGTCAAAGCTGAATGAACTCGGCGGGCTGTATAAGTATATGCCCCTTACGCTTTTCTTTACTGTAACAGGCGGGATAGCTATCTCAGGCTTTCCGCTTACAAGCGGCTTTATAAGCAAATCCATGACTGTTGCTGCTGCTGGAGAGGCGCACAAGATTATAATTATGATTATGCTGATGCTCGCATCCATAGGTACATTCCTCTCTGTTGGTTTGAAGCTGCCATATTTTATATGGTTCAATAAGGATTGCGGCATAAAGCCAAAAGAGCCGCCTCTGAATATGAAGGTCGCAATGGGTATAGCCGCTTTTTTATGCTATTTCCTCGGCATATATCCAAAATTCCTCTTTGATATGCTGCCCTATCCTGTGCGCTGGGAGCCGTATACTGCATCCCATCTCTCTGAGATTATGCAGCTTCTATCTTTTACAGGACTTGGGTTTTTTATACTCCTTAAAAAACTTTCGCCTGAGCCGTCATTGAATCTTGATACAGACTGGTTCTACAGAAAGGGCGCAAAGGCATTTATGTGGATTGTGAATAAACCGCTTGCCACCTTTGAATACAATTTTGTCGGCGAGATCTATGAGTTTATAATACAGAAGCCGATATTAAGGATAGCGCACTATTTAAGGGTTGTTGACACAGAGGCGGTTGACGGCACAGTAAATGGCGTTGGAAAGGCAACCCTCGCATGGAGCAGGATAATGCAGCTTATGCAGACAGGCTATGTCCATCACTATGCAATGGTAATGGCCATCGGCGTATTTTTAACAGTAACACTGATTCTGATGTGGTGAGAACAGCCCATTACCTCCCCCGTCCCCTCCTTACTAAGGAGGGGAGAAAGGGGAGGCAGGTGGAAATTAACCCCTCTGTGTCCCCCCTTTGTAAGGGGGGAATTAAAGGGGGGTAGAGGTCAAATATATGGAAGATATTATATTAAACACATTAAATTACCCGATATTAACAGCAACTATATTTCTCCCACTTGTCGGCGCGATCCTTATCCTCTTTCTCTGGAATGCGAATCTGATAAGATGGATTGCCCTCGCCACCACCATTGCAACATTCATTATTTCACTGCCGATATATAAATATTTTGACAAGACAACATATAAGATGCAGTTTGTTGAAACCTATCAGTGGATACCGTCATTAAATGTAAATTATGCTGTTGGCGTGGATGGGATAAGTTTATTCTTTGTAATCCTTTCCACGCTTCTTAGCATCCTCTGTGTCCTTGTCTCATGGAAGGCCATACAGGAGAAGGTAAAGGAATTTTTTATAGCCCTTCTTATTACAGAGACAGCGATGATCGGTATCTTTGCGTCATTAGATCTCTTTCTCTTTTATATCTTCTGGGAGACCATGCTGATACCCATGTTCCTTCTAATAGGTGTGTGGGGCGGACCTAACAGGATATATGCAGCAATAAAGTTTGTCCTCTTTACGCTGGCAGGCAGTGTGCTTATGCTGGTTGGTATTATTGTCCTTTACTACAGCGGCGGAAAGACCTTTGATATATTGGCGCTCTCCAATGTCCATTACCCTGTTGAACTTCAGATATGGCTTTTTCTTGCCTTTCTCGCTGCCTTTGCAGTCAAGGTGCCCATGTTTCCTGTTCATACATGGCTTCCTGATGCACATACAGAGGCGCCTACTGCCGGGAGTGTTATCCTTGCAGGGATTCTCTTAAAGATGGGCGGGTACGGATTTTTAAGATTCTCGCTCCCAATGTTTCCTGATGCAACGAGGATATTTTTTATGCCCATGATCATCCTCTCTGTTATTGCAATAGTATACGGCGCCTATGTAACATTGATGCAGAATGACTTTAAGAGGCTGATTGCATATTCAAGCGTAAGCCACATGGGCTTTGTTACACTCGGCATATTCACACTCAACAAGGCAGGCGTATCAGGCGGCATACTCCAGATGATAAATCACGGCATTGTAACAGGGGCGCTCTTTATGTGTGTGGGAATAATCTATGAAAGGACTCATACGAGGAAGATTGAGGATTATGGCGGTCTTAGCAAGGCAGCGCCAATATTTGTGGCATTCTTCACATTGTTTTCGCTTGCAGCGAGCGGTCTTCCGGGATTAAACTCCTTCATTGGCGAATTTCTGATTATAAGCGGCGCTTTTAAGACAACCCTCGCCCTGAGCATCCTTGCCATTGTCGGCGTGATACTTGGCGCTACATATATGGTGTGGCTGTATTACAGGGTTGTATACCGTGAGCTGAATCCAAAGATTGCGCATCACCTTCATGATATAGATCTCAGGGAGATAATATCGCTCATCCCGCTTGCAATACTTATCATCTATATAGGCTTGCAGCCGCAGGCGATATTGAGTTATATGGATGTATCTGTCCAGCACCTGCTTGAAAAGGTAAATGCCGCAGGTGAGCAGACAATCACTATTGCGAGATTACTTGGAGGGTTTTAGATGCAATTCCTGCCTGCTGATATGAATATAATAATGCCTGAGATTATAATGGCCCTCATTGCCATAATTATCTTACTTGCAGACCTTGTTATTAAAAGGAAGAAGTCCCTCGCATTTCTTGGTGTTATTGGCGCTGGTGTAGTTGCCTATACTATAATGATGGACTCTCCAGGCGCTGCCTTTTCCGGTATGTTCATATCAGACGGCTATAGTAAATTCTTTAAGCTTATATTCTTGGTGAATGTAATCTTAGTCACCATGATATCAGTGAAATACATAATTATAGAAAAAATAAACCTCGGCGAATATTACAGCCTTATGCTCTTTTCTACGCTTGGGATGATGGTCATGGCCTCAGCAGGAGACCTTATAACCCTTTATGTTGGTCTTGAGCTCATGGCGCTTTCCACATATGTGCTTACCGGGTTTATCAGGCATAATACCAAATCCAATGAGGCTGCGATTAAATATTTTCTGCTCGGCGCATTTTCATCGGCATTTCTCCTATATGGCATCTCTATGATATACGGCCTTACAGGCACACTTGAACTGAAGGACATAGCAGATTATATAAACAAAAATGGACTGGAAAATAATAAGGTACTGATGCTCTCTATGATACTCTTTGTTGTAGGATTCGGCTTTAAGATTGCAGCAGCGCCATTTCATATGTGGGCGCCGGATGCATACGAGGGCGCGCCGACATCTATTACAGCCTTCATGTCAGTTGGCACAAAGGCCGCTGGATTTGCAGCAATCGGAAGGGTCTTTATGATCGCCCTCCCTGCAATAAAGCTTGAATGGTCAACAATACTCATACCGCTGGCCATCCTGTCAATCGCGGTAGGTAATATTGCTGCCATTGCCCAGACAAATATTAAAAGGATGCTTGCCTATTCAGCCATTGCCCATGCAGGGTATGCACTCCTTGGCGTTATTGCAGCAGACAATGAAGGGATTGTCAGCATGATGAGTTATCTAATGATATATACCTTCATGAACATAGGCGCCTTTGCTGTAATAATCATGCTCAGGGGCGAAGGAGCAAAAGGCGAGGATATAAATGACTATGAGGGCCTTGCAAAAAAACATCCTGTATTAGCAGCATTCATGCTGATATTTATGTTTTCATTAACTGGCATCCCGCCCACAGCAGGGTTTATAGGCAAGTTCTATGTATTCATGAGCGCAATAAATGCAGGTTATGTATGGCCTGTTGTAGTAGCAGTTATCTTCAGCGCCATCTCAGCATATTTTTATCTGAGGATTGTGATGTACATGTATATGAAAGAGCCAATTAATAATGTAGGGGTTCAAAATTTTGAACCCCTACTTTCCACATCACCTGCTATAGGCATTGTCCTTATAGTTGCGGCAGCGGCGCTCCTTGGTATAGGAATATTCCCGTCGTTCCTCCTTGAGCTTGCAAGGGCAGCGATATCAGGATTTTGATAAATAAATACAAACGCAAATAAACCCCTCACCCTATCCCTCTCCCACAAGGGGAGAGGGGAAATGCGGTGTGCCTCTCCCACAAGGGGAGAGGGAATTTAGAAAAACCCCCTCCCTTGATGGGAGGGGGCAAGGGGGAGGGTGAAGCATTTGTATTAGTGTATTAGTATAAAAATGTCGCCAAAAAGCCACAGGCCTTGCTAAAAAGCCACATAAATCAAGTAGGGGTTCAATATATTGAACCCCTACAAGTGCAAAATTCCTTTGAAAAATAAGGGAATATTTATAAAGAAATAATCCAATAAATTCAGGCATAACACTTGCATTAAATTTTTGATTGATTGGTAAAAATTGCTTGACAAACAAAATATGTGATGATATAGTGTTGGCGTTTTATAAAACCTGTAACTGATTGTAGAGATGAGATATTTGATTCGTAATTATATGTTACTTCTTAAATGTAAAAAGGGGGTGATGGGGAAATAAATTAAAGGTTGTCTCAGGAGCAGCCTCAGGCTTTAGCCTGAGTTCTTTTAAACCTGAGAAGTTAAATGCATCAATGCATCATGGTAGTGAATGAGGGATGAAGTAGAGTTTAAATCTTATTATTTAATTTTAAAGGAGGTAGGCATGAGAAAAGCATTATTATTGGTTGGCGCATTAATGGTTGTGATGTTTGCAGCCGAGTCCTATGCCGAGACAACAGTCGGCGGGACAATTGATGTAAGAGGCAGGTTGAGAGAGAATAACAATGATTTAAACAGCAGCAGAAGCGGTAACTACACAGTATGGCAGGAAAAAATAAACCTCTGGGTAGATGCAAAGATTGCAGAGGGGCTAAAAGGCTATATTGAGTTGCAGACTGGAAATGGCGCATCAAAGGGTTGGTTTAACTGGGGCGTTAACCGTGGTGATAACGCATCCAACCAGATGATGTTTGAAAACGAGGC
>CAKKST010000470.1 GCA_919903585.1 Nitrospiria bacterium
CTTTATTTCTTCCATAAGGGTATATATCCTTTTTTCATTTACAAGGAGATTATCATCAAGAAAAAGAATGGCTCTCCTGTCGTACTTATGATATAACATGTCCAATTCATTAACTATAGCCTCCGCAGATCTGAATCTGTATTTCTTTCCTGTAGTAATCCTGTTGCTGCAAAATATGCAACCATAGGGACATCCTCTGGACCCTATTACAAAACCAAGGTCATAGCCCTTTTTCTCAAAAAGATGATATGGAAAGGATGGGTAGCTGTCAAGGTCATCAAAGGAATAGGCTCTTTTATTATGAATAATTTTACCGTTTTTCCTATAGGAAAGATTATCCAGATGCGAAAAGTCTTTTCCTTCTTTTATGCATCTGTATAATTCAAAGAGAGATTTTTCACCCTCGCCTCTCAGGACCATATCTACATGCTCGTAGGACAAAACCTCCTCAGGCATCGCAGTGGGATGAATGCTTCCAAACAAGA
Organism: Nitrospiria bacterium; assembly: GCA_919903585.1. GTDB lineage: Bacteria > Nitrospirota > CAKKRA01 > 9FT-COMBO-42-15 > 9FT-COMBO-42-15 > JACPZJ01. Next base: position 486 of record CAKKST010000470.1, read on the forward strand.
TTACTGAATCAGGATATATTCTTTTTAATTCTTTTGATAAGAGTATTGCACTTTTAAAGGCAACTGTAAAAGCGCTGAAGCCGAAGATATACGGTTTTTCCATCTCTCTAACATGTTCAGCCACAAGATTTAAGATATTATCTTCATCTTCAAGCTGTTCATCAATATATCTCGGTTTGATTCCTTCTTTCTCAGCAACTCCAAGAAGAGAGCCTATCCCAATTGGCACAAAAATTGGTAAAAATGGCTGGAATATCCTCAAGGCATCCTTTGGTGACGAATTAATAAGTATCATCTTCCATCTCCTCTTTCATTGTCAAACTCGCTTGCCTTTCCAAGAAGCAGCAGCTTCATTGTTACTATGATCCTACTTATCATCAGCATTACTGGACTGCCTATAAAATATCTTCCATCTTTATATAAAACCTGTCCATTGTTAATCAGTCTGCTTATCCTCTTTTCAACAATTTCCTTTGCATTGTATCTTTGAAGTATCTCCTCCAGCGAAAGCCCTTCTTTGGAATCATATAACTCTCTTAATATTCTAATC